>JBFJKD010000005.1:0-24199 GCA_041635095.1 Porticoccaceae bacterium | reverse complement strand
GGGTGCGCTACCGGGACGAAACGCCGCCGGACCCGCAAACCTATGTCAGCGCCATTCGCCAACGCCTCGGGCAGCGCGACCTGACCCTTATTTTCGAGCCAGGTCGCTCCATCGCTGCCAATGCGGGCGTGTTGTTAACCCGCGTCAACCAGCTAAAATCGAACCCTCAAAAAAATTTCGCGATCGTGGATGCTGGCATGAACGACCTGCTGCGCCCGGCTCTGTATCAAGCGTGGATGGCTATCGAACCGGTGCAGCTCGCCAGCAACCAGTCAGCTCAATCAAAAATATACGATGTGGTCGGACCAGTATGTGAAACGGGAGACTTTCTTGGTAAAGAACGGGAACTGGCGATCGCCGCCGGGGACTTGCTGTGTATCCGTTCGGCGGGAGCCTACGGGTTCGTAATGGCTTCCAACTACAATACCCGGCCGAGACCCGCTGAGATTATGATTGATGGGGCAGTGGTACATGAAGTGCGCACGCGGGAGACCATTGCAGATTTAATGCGCGGCGAAGCTATTTTGCCGAATAACCCGGTGCCTTGACGGCACCCCACAGGTATAGATTTTTAGTACAACGGTTCGCGACACAATAACATTCGCGACACAATAACAACGGAATCATTTTATGTTACTGCGCTTCACCAAAATGCACGGACTGGGCAATGATTTCGTCGTGATCGACGCCATTACTCAGGAAGTGCAAGTCACCGAAGCGCTGGCCCGTCGCCTGGCGGATCGACGCTTTGGCATCGGGTGTGATCAAGTGTTGGTAGTGGAGCCGCCCACCGATCCCAATATGGACTTCGACTACCGAATCTTTAATGCCGACGGCGGAGAGGTTGCGCAGTGCGGCAACGGCGCCCGTTGCTTCGCAAAATTTGTACGTGATCGTCGGCTCACTGGCAAACATCATATCCTTGCACAAACCAAAGCTGGTGTACTGCAACTCACCGTCAATCGCGACAACCAGATCACCGTAAATATGGGGATCCCCCGCTTCGCACCGCAAGCGATTCCCTTTCAGGCCGAGCAGGCCGCCCTGCTCTACGATTTGCAGGTGGACGATCAGATAGTGCGCCTGGCGGCACTGTCCTTGGGGAATCCTCACGCGGTAATGCAGGTGCAGGACGTCACCACTGCACCGGTCGCCACACTCGGTGCACTCATCGAAGCTCACCCGCGTTTTACCCAGCGCGTCAACGCCGGGTTTATGCAGGTCATCAATCGCACCGAAATCAAGTTGCGGGTGTACGAACGCGGTGTCGGTGAAACCCTCGCCTGCGGCAGCGGCGCCTGCGCCGCAGTGGTGGCAGGAATACAACAAGACCTGCTAGACTCCACAGTCACAGTGCAATTACCCGGTGGCAACCTGCACATTAGCTGGTCAGGAGAAGACCAACCCGTCGCGATGACCGGCCCTGCCACCACGGTCTACCAGGGACGCATAAAAATATGAGTAGCGAAACGCCCCCGACCAGAAAGTCCAGCTCGTTGACCGAAGAGCGTGTGGCCGCTTTTCTTGCCGAACAGCCCGACTTTTTTACACGACACCCAAAGCTTCTGGAAAGCATTCAACTCCCCCATGAAAGTGGACAGGCCGTGTCGCTGATCGAGCGTCAGGTATCCGTGCTGCGCGATCGCAACATTGAAATGCGCCACCGTCTGAGCAACCTGCTGGAATCCGCACGCGCCAACGACAAGCTGTTTGAAAAAACCAAACGTCTGGTGCTTGCCATCCTCGAGGCCCGCGACCTGGCAAGTACGGTGGACACCCTGTACAACAGTCTGCGCACCGACTACCAGCTTGAGTACTACAACCTGATTTTGCTGGAAAACAGTAAACAAATCCCGGTCAGCGAAGCCCGGGTGGTAGGTCTTGACGAAGCACACAGTCAGGTGGGCACACTGCTGCGCAACAATCGCGCGATATGCGGCATTTTACGCCCTGACGAAACGGCGTTTCTATTTGGTGAGGACGGTAAAAACATTGGCTCCGTGGCGGCGGTACCGCTCAGCCACGGCCACACGTTCGGGATTCTCGCGGTTGGCAACTCGGATCCCAAGTATTATCGCAGCAGTATGGGCACCTTATTTTTGAGCTACATCGCCGAGATACTAAATCGAGTTATTCCACGCCTTATCACTTAACTGGGTGATGCCATGCCCGCCGCCACCGCAGGGATCCCGTTTGACGACCAGGCTAGTGCCTTTGCAGATTATCTGCGCTACCAGCGCCGGGTTTCCGCACACACCCTGAGTGGCTATTTGCGCGATTTGCGAAAATTTCAACACTGGGCCGCACACGCCAGTCTCGCTAGCTTGCAACAGGTGGACGACCAACATATTCGCCAATGCCTTGCCACCCTGCATCGTGGCGGACTCGCCCCCGCCAGTCTGGGGCGCTGGCTGGCTTCACTCAGAGCATTTTTTAATTTCGCAGTGCGGCGCAAATGGATTGCGGCCAACCCGGCCACAGGCATCAGCGCACCCAAAGGCCAGCGCAAGCTACCTAAAACCCTGGATGTCGATCAGACCGGACAATTTGTAGCGGTGCTCGGCGACGACTGGTTTACCTGTCGCGACCGCGCCATTGTGGAGCTGCTGTACTCTTCCGGGCTACGGCTCGCGGAGCTCGGCGCATTGAATCTGAACGCCATAGATTTCAGCGATGACACTGTCACAGTCACCGGCAAGGGCAGTAAAACCCGCACAGTGCCGGTGGGTAAACTGGCAGTAACGGCATTGCGACAATGGCTGACAATGCGTGCGCAAACCGCCACACCGGATAATAACGCCGTTTTTATCAGCCGCAATGGTGGGCGACTATCCCATCGTAGCATTCAACAGCGATTACACAAGCTGAGCGTCCGGCAAGGCATGCAAGGGCGCGTCCACCCGCATATGCTGCGACATTCCTTTGCCAGTCATCTACTCGAATCCAGCGGCGATCTGCGTGCGGTTCAGGAACTGCTGGGGCACGCTAACCTTGCGACGACACAGATTTACACCCATCTGGATTTTCAACACCTGGCCAAAACTTACGACCGCGCGCACCCCCGCGCGCACCGCAAACCGAGGTAACAAGCGCCCATAAAAAAGCGCCGCCCGCTGGGGCAGCGCTATTAAATTATTTGTTCCACGCACCTGCGATTTTGGAATCAACGCTCCGCGGACAAATTCAGCGCTAATTCACAGCGTGTCAGGATCAGGTCTGCAGACTATACGCCCCGGGCATTGCGCGTCATCCCGGTTCGCAGGTCAGACCGCATCCGCGCCAGTTTCGCCCGTGCGAATGCGAATAACTTCTTCGAGGGACGTGATGAAAATTTTGCCGTCGCCTATCTTACCGGTGTTCGCCGCTTTGGTTACCGCTTCGACGACAGCGTCTACCATCTCATCCCCGACTGCTATTTCGAGTTTTACCTTGGGTAGAAAATCCACCACATATTCAGCGCCGCGATACAATTCTGTATGCCCTTTTTGACGGCCGAAGCCTTTGACTTCGGTGACCGTGATGCCCTGCACGCCAACTTCCGCCAGGGCTTCGCGCACATCATCCAGCTTGAATGGTTTAATAATGGCCGTAATAAGTTTCATAGATCTCTGATTCCTCTTGATCAATACTTTTTTTGTCGTCACGCCGTAGCCAACGATACACCGTCATTCGCGAAATTGCACCCGCTTCATCCACCGCTGCGCCGTATCTCGACCAGCATGTAGAGCCACTAACTCGCCCATTTGTCCGACCCCAATCACCCACCAGAATTCGCGCACAGTGAACCCGGCTGGCCACAAAAAACAGGGGGCAAATGCCCCCTGTAAATTGTTTCTCACAAATATCCTGTTATGTTATCCCGACATTCAGCTCTATTTGGCAGAAGTAAACTCTGGATATGCTTCCATACCGCATTCCGACAGATCCACGCCGTCGTACTCTTCTTCTTCGCTAACGCGGATACCAATCACTGCCTTGAGTATCGCCCAGACAATCAAACTGGTGACAAACACCCAGGTGAAAATCACCGCAATCCCGAGCAGTTGAGCGCCAAGGGTCGCATCGGGATTGGACAAACAGACCGCCAACAAACCCCATAAACCCACCACGCCGTGCACCGAAATGGCGCCAACCGGATCGTCAATCTTGACCTTGTCCATGGCGACTACGGAAAACACCACCAGTACACCACCCACCACGCCAATGACCGTTGACAGCATCGGTCCCGGTGTCAGAGGTTCAGCGGTAATTGCCACCAGACCAGCCAGCGCACCGTTGATCGCCATGGTCAAATCGGCTTTGCCAAACAGCAGACGGGCGATTACCAGCGCGGCAATCAGACCACCACAGGCAGCCGCGTTGGTGTTCACAAACACATCAGCTACGGCATTGGCTTCGTCGATATTGGACAACTTCAACTCCGAACCACCGTTAAATCCAAACCAGCCTACCCACAGAATAAACATACCGAGGGTGGCCAGGGGCATGTTGGCGCCCGGGATGGCGTTGGCTTTACCGTCGGCGGTATATTTGCCCTTGCGCGCGCCCAGCAATAGCACACCGGCCAGTGCCGCTACCGCACCGGTCATATGCACGACTCCGGATCCCGCGAAATCCAGGAATCCCGCTTCATTGAGAAACCCACCGCCCCATTTCCACATCCCTTCAATCGGATAGATAACACCGGTCATAACCACGGCGAACGCCAGAAACGCCCACAGCTTCATGCGTTCGGCCACCGCCCCGGACACAATCGACATCGCGGTCGCCACAAAGACCACCTGAAAGAAAAAATCCGATGCGCCGGAGTAGTAGGTGTCACCGCCACTGGCCAGCACCGCTTCGGTGGTCGCGTTGGCAATACTATTGCCAAACCAGCTGTCGGGCAGAATGCCATTGGTGCTACCGCCGTACATGATGGTGTAGCCCATTAACAGATACATCACGCAGGATATCGCGTACAGCGCAACGTTCTTGGTGAGTATTTCCGTGGTATTTTTGGCTCTCACCAGCCCCGCTTCGAGCATCGAGAAACCCGCCGCCATCCACATGACCAACGCTCCAGATACCAGAAAATAAAACGTATCGAGCGCGTATTTGATCTGAACAATATCGTTTTCCATGCTATTCCCCCAATTGGAAGTATTAAGAAACTTAAACCGCTTCGTCGCCGGTTTCACCGGTGCGAATGCGTACAGCTTCCTGCAGATCAGAAATAAAGATTTTCCCGTCGCCAATTTTGCCGGTCTTGGCCGCGTTGAGAATGGCCTCCACTGCGCCCTCGACCAGACCGTCGGACAATGCCACTTCCACTTTCACCTTGGGCAGAAAATCCACAACGTATTCGGCCCCACGATACAGTTCGGTGTGACCTTTTTGTCGACCAAAACCCTTCACCTCGGTAACCGTTACACCCTGCACACCAACATTTGCGAGAGCTTCCCGGACGTCATCCAGTTTGAAAGGTTTGATCACGGCAGTGATCATTTTCATAGCTGTTCTCCTTATTAATTACAGCGACCCAGACAGCAGTCGCGGGTTACGAGAAGGTTCGCTTTCAAGGGGCTATACGTCGGCAAACAAAACAAGTCCTGCTGTGCCACCCCTTGCGACGTCATTGTCGGGAGTAAAACCACCAACCTTGCGATGTTCAAATGCAGGACACGTGCCAACCTCCAGAGCTAGCCACAAGGGAGACTTTTCAAGGCGATATGCACCGTTTTTGTGCGTTTTATCCTCGGACGGGTGATTATTTGCACCATATTAGGGATATTTCCATCCTGACTCGCCGCTGGTGCTCCTCGGCACAGGAGGGTAAAATCGCCGGGGACCCAATCGAAATGGACCTTCCAGATGAACCCCAGTAATTTGTTTAACGAGTTTATGCAGAAATTCGAATCCCTGTGGGGTCAGGATCTGGCGTCTGTGGACAACGAAATGCGTGCACAAATACGACGAGTGGCCCATAGCGCGTTTGATAAAATGGATCTGGTCACCCGGGAAGAGTTCGACGCACAGTGCGCGGTACTGGCCCGCTCGCGTGAAACCCTCGACCGCCTGGAACAGGCCGTGCGGGAGTTACAACAACAGCTGACCACCCAATCGCCAAATACCGAGTAGCGATACTGCTATTTTCGCGCGGACACTGGCGGCGCCAACCTCGGCCAGAGTGCCGATAACAAACACTTCAGGGAAGAAAACCAGCCATGACGCTTGCTATTGTTCACACCCGCGCAAAAATCGGTATAGATGCCCCTGCCGTGGCCGTCGAGGTACACCTGTCTAACGGACTGCCGAGCCTGAACATCGTCGGCCTGCCGGAAACTGCGGTAAAGGAAAGTAAAGATCGGGTACGCAGCGCGCTGCTCAACGCACACTTCGAGTTTCCACCGCGACGCATCACCATCAATCTCGCTCCGGCGAACATCCCCAAAGAGGGCAGTCGCTTCGACCTGCCCATCGCCCTGGGGATTCTGGCTGCCTCCGGACAACTGCCCGCGGAAAGTCTCGCGGACTACGAGTTTATCGGGGAACTGGCGTTGTCCGATGAATTACGCCCGGTGGACGGCGTGCTGCCTTCCGCGCTCGCGTGCGGACGGGACCAGCATCGCCTGATTTTACCCAGCGCCAATGGCAGCGAGGGTGCGCTGGCAAAAGCCACGCCAATATTTACGGCCAATCATTTACTCGACGTTTGCGCGCACCTGCGCGGTGCCGCAGACCTCCCTCAACCCAGCTTTAGCCCGCCTGATAGCACAACAATGGCGGACAGCCTGAGCGATATTATCGGCCAGCACCAGGCCAAACGCGCGCTGGAAATCGCCGCAGCTGGACATCACAATCTGCTGCTAATCGGCCCGCCCGGGGCAGGGAAAACGCTGCTGGCCAGTCGCCTGCCGGGAATACTGCCCGCACTGGACGATCGCACCGCGCTTACGGTGGCGACTATTTACTCGGTTGCGGGCTACGGTTTGCGGGAGCAATTTTACCAGAGCCCCTTTCGCGCCCCCCATCACACCGCATCGGCGGCAGCACTGGTTGGCGGGGGTAGTTCACCGCGCCCCGGAGAAATCTCCCTGGCCCACGGCGGCGTGTTATTTCTCGATGAACTACCCGAGTACCCGCGCCGGGTACTGGAGGTGTTGCGCGAGCCGCTGGAGTCTGGACGCGTGATGATTTCCCGTGTTCAGGCGCGCACCGAATACCCAGCGCGCTTTATGCTGGTGGCCGCTATGAACCCCTGCCCCTGCGGCTATTTCGGCAGTGCCCGCTGCCGTTGCACACCAGATCAGGTCAACCGTTATCAACACCGCATTTCGGGACCTTTACTGGATCGTATCGACCTGCAGGTGCCAGTGCATCCAGTACCGCGACGGGACCTGACCGACACCCCGCGCGAGGGCGAAACTAACAGTGCCATTCGCCAGCGTATCAGCGCCGCACGACGTATGCAGATCGCACGCCAGGGCGTCCTCAACAGCGTGTTGAGCCACACCCAGCTCGCCAAAATCTGCGTGCTGGACAAGTCGCAACAGGAGTTACTCCACCGCGCCATCGACAAGCTCGGGTTATCGGCCCGCGCCTACCACCGCGTTCTGAAAGTCGCTCGCACAATTGCCGATCTGCAGGTCAGCGCGGACGTGAGCATGGCGCACCTCACTGAAGCCCTCGGCTATCGCGTCGCCGCACGGGATCAAAACAGCCATTAACTGTCGATCACAGCACAACCGTCGCCGCACAACCATTGCCACAAAAAAGGCGCTCAAACTACGAGCGCCGCCTTTTATCCTCGCTTCGGGGCTAACAACTTAGCACTACCGGTACCCAGAGCCTACAGCAGTGGCGCGATTACCAGGCTCACAATAGCCATCACGTTAATCAAAATATTCATGGAGGGACCAGAGGTGTCCTTGAAAGGATCGCCCACCGTGTCGCCCACCACCACCGCGGCATGTGTTGCAGATCCCTTACCGCCCAGGTTGCCCTTTTCGACATATTTCTTGGCGTTGTCCCAGGCCCCGCCCGCATTAGCCATCATCAGGGCCATCAACACACAGCCGAGCAATGCCCCGGCCAACATACCGCCCAGAGTCTCTGCACCGAGTAGAAAACCCACCAGTGGGGGAGCACCCACCGCGATAATCCCGGGCAATATCATTTTGCGCAACGCCGCCGAGGTGGCGATATCCACACATTTGGCCGTGTCCGGGTCAGCGGTGCCCTCCAGCAAGCCGGGAATTTCCCGGAACTGGCGACGGATCTCATGAATCATGTCAAACGCCGCATCGCCGACCGCCGTCATGGTGATGGCGGCGATCAGAAATGGAATAATGCCCCCGATAAACAGCCCCACCAATACATCGGGATCCGATAATTGCAGGGTGAAATCGGGGTTGTGCACCGCCACAGTTTCCACAAACGCGGCAATAATGGCCAGCGCCGCCAGTGCCGCGGCGCCAATCGCAAAACCTTTACCAATGGCCGCTGTGGTGTTACCCAATTCATCCAGAGAATCGGTAATATCCCGCGTCGCCTTGCCCATGCCGCCCATCTCGGCAATGCCACCGGCATTGTCGGCCACCGGTCCGTAGGCGTCTATGGCCATGGTAATACCGACCGTTGAAAGCATGCCGACCGCAGCGATACCTACCCCATACAGGCCCGCCTGCCCCGTGGAAACGTAAATAATCGCGGCGATAAACAGGATTGGCAGCGCGACGGACTGCATACCGACAGCGAGGCCGGTAATCATCACCGTCGCCGGGCCCGTCTCCCCGGACTTGGCAATTTTGCGCACCGGCGCGCCACCGGTGTAATACTCGGTCACCAGGCCGATAAAAATTCCGCCCAGCGCACCGCTGACTACCGCGTACCAGACGCTAACCTCAATACCCATGCGTTCAATCAATACGTAAGCGGCGATAACAAATAACACGGGCGCGGCGATCGTACCGGTGCGCAACGCTGCGCCTGGTTGCGATTTGGCCCGCACGCGCACCACGATAATGCCAATGATCGACGCCACTAGCCCGATACTGGCAAGGGCTAATGGCAGGGACATCTTGGCCATCTGAGCAGTATCGCCCACCATGGTGGCGGCAATTGCAATGGAAGCAATCATGGCACCGCAATAGGATTCAAAAATATCCGAACCCATACCCGCCACATCGCCTACATTGTCGCCCACGTTGTCGGCAATAACCCCGGGGTTGCGCGGGTCATCCTCGGGAATGCCGGCTTCGATCTTGCCCACCAGGTCGGCACCCACATCGGCGCTTTTGGTGAAGATGCCGCCCCCCACCCGGGAGAACAGGGCCACCGTGGAGGCGCCCATCCCGAAACCGTGGATGGCGTGAATATGCTCCATGTCGCCACTAAAGAAATAATACAGTCCGCCCAGGCCGATCAGGCCGAGGGACGCCACACACAAGCCCATGACTGAACCGCCGTAAAAGGCCACCGCCAGGGCAGAGGCGGCGCCTTCCGTATTCGCCGCCGTGGCCGTGCGCACATTGGCCTTGGTGGCAGCAAACATACCCAGCCAGCCGGCGCTGGCGGAACTAAGCGCCCCCACCAGAAAAGCCAGTGCCGTGTTATAGCCCAGGGGAGACAGATATATAACTACCAGCAGCGCACCAGCAAACATGGCCAGCATGGAGTATTCCCGGCGCATAAACACCATCGCGCCCAGATGAATCTGATCGGCAATTTTTTTTATTTTGTCCTCGCCAGGCGGATAGCGCATGACGATTAAGTAAAGGATAAAAGCGCAGACCAGCCCCAGCGCGCCTAACACGGGAGGAAATAACATATTTATATTCATAAGCCCTCTGTATTTGTAGTTATGACAGGTGCCCTTTGAGTTGCCAAAGTTATTCTAACCGCAAACCGGAAAAAGTCGAGAACCTCTACCCATGGGCCGTCAATGGACCTGTGCGCCGTCAATGGATAGTAGCTGCAAACTTCAACACGAGTCGGGGTGCCGGGTGTGACCATCCGCCCGGGGTAATCACCTCCCGGCAGTGTTCTGCGGTGCAGGTCAGGGATTAAGCAGAGAGCGTGTTAACCGGAAAGACGCGACGCAGTGAGACTTTCTACGCGGATGCCCGGTCAAATGGCAGAACGTTGGTGGTGTCGGCCGACAAAAATTGCTGCGTAAATACCGTGGCCTCAACCGCTTTGGAGTAGAGAAAACCCTGATGGCAGTCGCAACCCATCTCGCGTAGTAAGCGCGCCTGCTCAATGGTTTCCACCCCCTCCGCCACCACCACGAGCCCGAGGTTATTGGCAATCGCAATAATGCTGTCGACGATAGCCAGGTCACTGGCGTCCGTCAGAATATCGCGAATATAGGACTGATCAATCTTGATTTCGTCCAGAGGCAAATTTTTAAGGTAATAGAGGGACGAGTAGCCAGTACCAAAATCGTCAATGGAAATATTCACTCCAAGCGCTTGCAGTTGATTGAGCTTGCCAATGGTTTCATCGATATTTTCAATCAGGGTCCCTTCAGTGATTTCAAGCGTCAGGAGCCGGGGATCGACCTCCGTACGCCGTAAGTTATCCGTCACGCAGCCGACAAAATCCGGATGGCGAAACTGTAAGGGGCTGACATTCACAGCAATGTTCACGGAAACGCCATCCTTCTCCGAATTCCATTGCGCGAGTTGATTACAGGCGGTCATCATTACCCATTTCCCTAGCGGGAAAATCAACCCTGCCTCTTCGGCAATAGAAATAAATTCCAGCGGCGATACCGCACCACGGGTTGCGTGATCCCACCGCAGTAACGCTTCCGCGCCCACCACTTTACCGCCGTCGATACGCGGTTGGTAATAGATCTGCAACTGCTCAAGCTCCACGGCCCGACGCAAATCTTGCTCCAGCGCCAGGCGTCGATCCGCGTCTTCCTGCAAGCTGTGTTCATAGTAGGCAATGGTGTTGCGGCCGTTGCGCTTAGCCAAATACATCGCGGCGTCTGCGTGGTGCAAAATCACCTCCGCGTTTTCCCCGTCGGACGGAAACAGGGCTATACCAATACTGCCGGAGAGGTAATAGCTCGGACCATCCACCACATACACCACCGCCAACATCTCGCGAATTTTCTCCGCTACACGATGGGCCTGACGCGCCGCTTCCACAGCAGATGTTCCCAGAGTCGGCAGAACCACCACAAACTCGTCTCCCCCGAGGCGTGCCACGGTGTCCTCGTCGCGCAGTATCCCCCGCAAGCGGGCCGCAACTTTTTTCAGCAGGCCGTCTCCCGCACGATGACCCAGGCTGTCGTTCAGTAATTTGAATCGGTCGAGATCGATAAACAGTACTCCGCCGTGCTCGCCGTTGCGCTGCGTCTGAGAACAGGCCTGCCGCAAGCGATCCAGCAACAAACGGCGGTTGGCCAATCCGGTCAGGGCATCGTAGTAGGCCAGACGTTCGACTTCCGCCTGCGCCTGTTTAATATCGGTGATATCGATAAACGCGCCACGCATAAACAGGGGCGTACCATTCGCGTCGTATTCCACATCCGCGTTACTGCGAATCCAGCGCAGGGCGCCATCGGGCCAGACAATGCGGTGTTCGCTGAGTAGTGAAGAACGCTGCTCGATGCCATCCGCAATAATGGCGGCCAGCCTGTCCCGATCGTCCGGGTACAACCGTTGCAAATAGCCGTCAATGGAGAGCACGCAATGGGACTCATCCAAATTCAGCATTTCATTCACGCCCACATAATCAACAATCATGCCGGTGGTCAGGTCCACCTCGAAGGTGGCAATGCCGCCAATTTTCGCCGCCTGGGCGGTCATATGATCCTTGCGTTCGAGTCGATTCAATAAACGCTGGCGTTCCTGTTCGTGCTGGTTGCGATCACTAATATCCCGCACCGTAGCGAGGAATACCTTTTGCCCGCCCCAGGTGAGACGCTTCACACTGGCCTCGACCACCGCTATGGCGCCGTCCTGGCATAGCAGATTCCATTCAAAAGTGGCCGACAGGGAACCACCCCCCGCGCTCGCTATAATGTCCTGCAACGGACGGTCAGACGGCTTGCCGTCGGGCTGCTGCCGCGGCGACAGTTCCGCCATAGTCCGTCCCAAAATATATTGTTTTTCCCGCGCGAGCATGTCGCACATCGCCTGGTTGCAATCCACTATTACACCTTTTGTCAATATCAAAACTCCGTCGTGGATTGACTCCACCAAGGTCTGGTAAGTATGTTCGGTTTGTTGCAGGGCTTCCGACGTGTTCACCAGGCTGGTCACGTCCTGAAAACTGACCACGTAATTGGTCAACGCGCCCTTTTCATCGCAGATGGGCGTGATTAAATCCAGAAAATGCAGTAGCTTTCCCGTTCTGGACTTGCGGGAACTGCGACCCCGCCAAGGTGGCAACGCAGTTTGTGTCCGAAAAAACTGTATCAGTTCCGGGTGACTCGTCATGTCGAAAATAAAACCCTGTAAGGTTTTACCCAGCACTTCCCCCCGGGAAAAGCCACTGACCTCTAGCGCCGATTGATTTGCACGAATAATCTTGCCGTCACAATCGGCAATCAGTTGCGGTGCCGACGCCTCAAACGCAACCGCATTGACACGACTCTCTTCTCGGGTACGGTTGTACTGGGACAGATCGCGAAATGTCAGCACCGCCCCTTCGCAGCCACCCTCTCGGCCAAAAATCGGCGCCATCAGCGCACTGACATCGCGTTTGCCGCCCCTGCGATCGGTCAAAATTAGACCATTGCGTTCCTCTACGATACGGCCGGAACCCAGTGCTTCTGTTAACCATTCAGCTGGCGGCATGCCTGTGCTCCCATTGATCACTGGATAGACAAGCGTCAGGGACTGCCCCCTAGCCTCGTCGACAGCCCAACCGGTCAGCTCCTCCGCGGCTGGGTTCAACCATTCGATCAATCCCTCGCGATCAATGGTAATCACGCCATCGGCAATGGCATGTAATATTCGGTCCAATCGCTGTTCTCTGTCCTGCAAGGCCGTGGTGGTCCTGTCCAGTTCCTGAGCCAGTTGCGTGACCGACCCGGCGTGAGTTGCCAGCAGTCCCTGTGAATGGTCAGTCGCGTCGCCAGGAGCGATTTCCCGCTGAATAATCTGTAGCGGTCGGCTGACGAAGTAGCGCAGGCCCGCTACCACGGCCAGCACCGTAACCCAGCCGAACAACAGCAAAATACCCAGTGTTGGCGCCAGTTTTTTGAACAACAGAGGCGCGCCCCTATCCAGGCTCTGATTCACGAAAATAACCCCATCGACACCCACGGTCGATGGCCCGACGGGGCTCGGCGCCTCGCTGCCGCCAGAACCCAGGGTAAGACCCGCGTACCCCAATAACTGCTGTTGCTCGTCCACCCGGACCAACGCGCCCTGTTGGTGGACGCGCAACCCCCAGGCCACCTCGGGGTTAAACTGCGGCAACACGGCCTGCGCGTCCCGATTTTGCAGGCCCGGCTGGTTGGCAAAGAGCACCCGACCGCGTCTGTCGATCAACGCCAGTGTCAAGCCCTGCTCGGCCGGAAAGCTTTTCATCAATCGATCGACAATACTCCTGTCTTCGCTGGCCCCGTCACCATTGTTGGCGATGGCTGCGAGTCGCACGCCCATGGGGTACTGTAGGCGTGCGAGCACGGTTTGCCAGTGCGCTACGCCAGCCCGTTGGTGTTCCGCGCTGAGTGCGGTGTATTGATAAACTGCCCACATCACCAACAGCGCGGTAATTACCGCTGCGATCGATGCCGGCAGCCAGAATCGGAAGTCGCGCTTCCAGCGCACGTTTGCAGTAGTTGATGCCATGATTCTCCGAACAACTCTTAGGTGATTTCGGCCAGGATCGCCATCCTATCGACACCCTATCGACACTTTCCGCCTATTACTTTATGGGAATCAATGTAAGCCAACCCTAGCGGTCGTCCCAGGGGACGGGCGGTGCCACATTGACCGGAAATAGTTACCAAGGACTACCCCTGAAATCAGCGCCCTCCATCGGCTGCAGAACGTTAGCGTGGCGGGTAAACCTCAACCGTTCGAGAGCCTTTGTGGGACACTTGGCGACGGGCGACTGTATCTGCCTATAGCGACAGGTATCACGCCAGCTATTCTACTGATCGCCCCACGGGGTGTCCCTGGGATTAGAGTGGGGGTTATCGCCGCCAGGGACTTTTGCCACCAGTACGTAGGTTGTTCCAGATCCGCCGTGCTGGGGGCGGGCGCTGTGAAATGCCAGTACCGCTGCCGTATTGCGCAACCAGTCATTCACCCAGCTTTTCAGTAGCGCTGGCTTGGCTCGCCCCGCACCCTTGCCGTGATTGACGAGAACGTGGCGCACCCCGCGAGCGAGCGCTTGATCGATAAACACCGTAAGAGCACTGCGGGCCTGCGCAACGGTCAAACCATGCAGGTCAAGCACCGCTGAATCGCCATACTGCCCCTGCCGGAGCTTACGCAATTGGCTCTCCCGTACGCCCGGCTGCTTGAAACTGATAATGTCGAAGGGCTCAACCCAACGCGAGGGTTCCGCGCTATGGTGCAAATTCGCGCCACGGCCGTTGCCACCCCGCGTCGCGGTGTGCGCCACAACGGAACAAGCAGCGCCGGCAGGCCGCGCACCTACCGGCTGTCTGCCGACTTTGACGGTCAGAGGACGGACGGTCAGGGGACGAACCGGACCCACGCTGTCGCGAAACAATTTACCGTCATCGTCACTGCTCATGTACAACAGCATAGACAATGCTGGTGACTTGGGCCAGAGGCGCGGACTCGACCCCCGTTTCGGGCTAAGATGGCGACCAACCGACCCGGAATCGCCCGATCATGTCCCAGGATCTGCAACAAGATGCGGTATACCGCAACGTCGCCACCGCGCTCGCGGACCTGGATTATCGGCAGGCCTTGACGGCTACCGATTTCCCCCGTGGCCTGTGGCAGCGCTTGGCGGAGCATGGCTTAATGGCATTTTCAGCTGGGGCTGATCCATTCCCTGAAAGCCAACCCGGACCAAATCCCGGCGCTCCACCTCGCCCACCCGACTGGCAGGCTCTGGCCATCGCCGGCTATGCCCTGACCCGTCTAACCCGCAGTCCGGGACTCGCCACCGCCTGGCTGAGTCAGCAACTGGTTCTGCATTTTTTAACCCGCGCCCACTATTCTCCGGCCGCCTTAGCATGCGCCGATGCCTTACGCAGCGGCCAGAGTCTGTGCGCCATCGCGATATCGGAGCCCGGCGTCGGCGCCCATCCAAAGCATCTGTCGACCACCGCCACGGCGCAGGGAGATGACTTCCTAATTAATGGCCGCAAAACCTTTATCACCCACGGTCCCTACGCCGACTGGTTTATGGTGCTAGTCATTACGCGCTACGAGGGCGAGCGCAAACATTATTCAACCTTGTTACTGCCCCGTGATACCCCAGGACTGTCGCTGACGCCCCAACCCGATATCGTTGGTCTGCAGCCGATTGGCCACGCTGCTATGAACCTGACCAACTGCCGGGTACCCCAGTCCTCGCTCCTTGGTGAACCCGGCGACGGCTTTGCGGCCATTGCCTACCCCCTGCGCTCGCTGGAGGATGGATTGATGCTGTGCCCGCTTGCCGGAGCGGTACAAACCCAGATTGAATTACTGCGGGAAAGCCAGACGTCCTGGGACGCGCACGCGACAGGCACCACCATCTGTCTGGCGGACTGCGCCGTCAAGTTGGGTATAATGGCCGCAGACATACTCAATCGACAGGGCCCGTCCGCCGACCTGACCACACTGATTATCGGTGCGCGAACCCTGATCACCAGGACGCAGGAGATAGTGTCAGAAGCCTGGCGGGGCTGCCCGCAGGCTATAACCCTTGGCCGCGATATCCAGCTATTGCTCAGCATTGGCGGCAAGGCTACCGCCAGTCGCGTCAGTGCCCTGACCAGATAACCTGCGCAGCGCCTTACCGAGTAGTGGCCACAATCGCGCTGCGGCGCATGTAACCGGATGCCACTGCCAACTATTTTCAGCGGCACCCGCACTGTTTAGTGTTTCGTAATGCAAATTCAACTTAAAGAGACTTATGAAAAACCTATATCAGGAAAAATTTAGTTCGGTTGCCGAGATCCAGAAGCGTTTTGAAGAGGCCAAGTATATTTGCAGCGACCAGATCGCCACCTGCGTATATATCGCTCACAACCTGCAGAAACCGGTCATGGTGGAAGGGCCCGCCGGGGTCGGCAAGACGGAACTGGCTAAAACCACCGCGCAAATTCTCGACGTGCCACTAGTGCGCCTGCAGTGCTACGAAGGCCTGGATGAATCGAAAGCGCTGTACGAATGGAAGTACGCCAAACAATTGCTGTACACCCAACTGCTCAAGGACAAGCTAGGCGAGTTACTGGAAGACGCCAGCACTCTGCGCGCGTCGGTTGACAAAATACACGCCCACGAAGATATATTTTTCTCGGAAAGTTTTCTCGAGCCACGCCCGCTGTATAAAGCGCTCCACGAGAAACATGGTTGCGTGCTGCTGATCGACGAAGTGGATAAATCCGACCACGAGTTTGAAGCTTTTTTACTGGAGATACTCTCCGATTTCCAGGTCTCGATTCCGGAACTCGGCACCATCAAGGCAACCACCACGCCACTGGTGTTTTTAACCAGTAACAATAGCCGCGAAATGAGCGACGCCCTGAAGCGCCGCTGCCTGCATTTATACGTTCCCTATCCAGATGCAAAACTCGAGAGCCGTATCCTGTCGACGCGAGTGCCGGAATTGTCGCAAACGCTGCGCAGCGAGGTAGTAAGTTTCGTGCAACAATTGCGGGATCTGGATCTAAAAAAAGTACCGTCCATATCCGAAACCATCGACTGGGCCAAAACGCTACTGCTGTTACACACCGAGCACCTGGAACCAGCCATGGTCAGGCAAACCCTGAATGTGCTGCTAAAATTTGAGTCAGATATTATCGCAACCAAAGATCATCTACGCACTTTTGTCGACAAGGCGCAGAAATTTTCGGTGAGCTAAATCGCGCCATTGGCTTTGACGTAGACAAACTCGGGAAATTGAAGCGTGCAGCAGACCCTGGAAGATTTTTACAAGGCGGTACGCTCGGCAGGCGTAAAAATTTCGCCATCCGACAGCATAGAGACCAGTCAGGCAGTCTCCCTGGTGGGCTACCGCAGCCGCTCCATCCTCAAGGATACGCTAGTCGTCAGCCTCGCCAAATCGGTCGAGGATGAACACTTAATTAACGAGTGTTTCGATCAATTTTTTAATACCAAAACCTTTCGCAACGCTACCGCAGCTGACTCCGACCACGATGTCACAATCACCAATTCGGATGCCGCGCAACAACTGGAAAATGGCGCCGAAGGTTACGCAGGCGAATCGCCATTGGCCAAAATGTTGCTGGCCCGTGATACCGCCGGACTGAACATGGAAATGCGCAATGCCGCACGGGCAGTGGGCCTCACGGATATCTGGTTTTTCACGCAAAAAAGCCTCTACACCCAGCAAATTATGCAAAACATGGGGCTCCGGGACATTCAGTCAGAGCTCGCCACACTCGGCAAAAGCGATAGCCCATCCGCTATTGCCGCGGCGGGCGCTCTGCGCGACGCCAGGGCGTACCTCTATGAGGAAGTGCGGGATTTCGTCGAGCAACAACTCTCCATGTTTGGGCGCAACGCGGCACTGACGCTTCGCGAAGACCACCTGAAAAGCGCCAAACTATCCAACGTCGAACAAAGAGATTTTCATATCATGCACGACCTGGTGCGAAAAATGGCGCAACGCCTGAGCACTATGTACGCAAAAAAACGTAAACGCGAGAATCGCGGTCAACTCGATTTTCGCAAAACGTTGCGCAATAACGTCGCCTTTGACGGGACCCTGTTTGATCTGCACTGGAAGCGGCGCTATATCGACAAGCCAAGATTGCTGGTGTTGTGCGATGTCAGCGGCTCGGTGCAGGCCTATGCCCGATTTTTGCTGCTGTTGTTGTACAGCCTGAGTGATGTGATGCAACGCATCGACTGTTATGTATTCACCGGCAACCTGATTTGCGTGGACGATATTTTTGAACATTATCCCGTACAGCAGGCTATCGAAAAAATAATGCGCGAGCACGGTATGGGCGGATCCAACTATGGCACCACACTGCTCGATCTCGAAGATCAGTGCATGGACAAAATAGACAATAAAACGACCCTGCTAATACTGGGTGACGCGCGCAACAATAATCTCCCGGCCCACAGCGATGTGTTGCAAATGGCCTATCAACGGGCTAAACGAGTTATCTGGCTCAATCCCGAACCGGAAAACTTCTGGAAAACCGGGGATTCGGTGATGCATCAATATCGGCCCTATTGCCACACCGCCAAAACCTGCAACACACTGCAACACCTCGAGGCCTTGCTGGATAACCTGTTGCGCAGTGCAACCAGCGCCGTGTAGCGCACGCCATTTTAGTGTACGTAATTTTAGTGCACGTAATTTTAGCGCACTGGTACGCCCATCTTTTAGCTAATCCGCACACTTTCCTCGCGCATGTTCGCTGCTGGTGATGTACCTGTCGGTACATTCCTGCCCAGAGACCGGCTTGCTGAACAGGTAACCTTGAAACGCGCCGCAACCATGTTTCTGTGACAAAGCCAACTGCGCCTCGGCATGTATCGCTCTCGGTACCGGACTGGGAATTAACTTGCCGGTGTCGGCATCGATCAAACGCAGAACTCGACTGACGGGCTCACCACACACATCTTTACGAAACCAGCCAATCATGCGCTCTGCAGCGGGGTTGATGCGTTCCACAATGCTGTGCTGGTCGGTGACACACCCTCCGTGATCGCTTCCAGCGATCTGTCCAGACGCTGTTCGCGACCGTAGCGATCTACCAGAGTTTTTTGCGGTTCCTTGCGAGCGACGTAGATAACTCGCCCCCAGATACGCAAATTCTCCGTAGCCACGAAATTCGAAGGCTGGGATTTCACCGGATCTGACTTTACGCATGGTATTGATAAGTATGCGCAGCGGTCGACCAACAAACAGATAGGCAAACCCCGTCGACACCAGCAGACCAAGCGCCACCAAACTCAGCATCACCGCAGCATCTTCCTTCATATCCGCATAAATTTCCTGCTGTCCGTGGGCGAGGTCGTAATCCAGAAGCAGCAGTCCGTGGTTCCCTTGCGCAACGGCACTTGTCTCCGCCGCGTGGTGGTCGGCTTGAAAACGGATCGGGTAGTAGCCGACAATCCTGTTACGCTCGGCATCGAAAGTGAGCACAGAGGTATCCCTGGCCACAACATTCGCTGCTTGCTCGGCAATAAAGTCCGGGGGCACTGTGGTCGGAAATTTTTGCGCCCATGCAGGGTTGCTGGTCCCGATGATACGATTGTGCTGATCGATACGCACAAATGCTCGCATCCCCGGATCAGGATGGAAACTGTTTAAAAAAATGCCCTGCTTTCGCCTCTTTTGCGGCATATATTTCGCCGCACGGGCTGGATACGCCCCAGCACTGCCCGCCAGTTCGCCATGTGTTCAGCACGATGTTCCTTGCGCAGGTCGTTGTAGTGCACCACAAGCCAGGCACTGAACACCCCCACCAGCACCACGCAGATAAACGTCGGCAACCAAATGCGCAAATTAATCCTGTAACAACCCTTCACGGAATAATCTTCTGAGAAATTTTTCTGGTCCCCGGCCTTGCCCTGGATAAAGACAGACTGCGAGATGCAATCCCTTGTCCAGTGCCGAGCTAATGTTACTGCCCTGTTATCGGCGCACATCGGGAATTCTTTAACTGCGCATATTTGCCGTCTCTGCGCCCAGGTTCTTGACACCCATTACGGGATTGTTAACACTGCGGTCCGAAGCCGCCCTGCCCAGGCGGCCAACAGCACACTAAAAACAAACACACTAAAAACAACTGTCAAAAAGCTTTTTCAATCCGAGAATATCCCATGCCTGACTCCACCACCCCCGCGCTAACACTTGACGATCTGTTGCTCAGTGCTCACCGCATTGGCGAACGAGCCGCCAGCGAGGCCCAGACTGCCGAAAAAAATGGGCAATTGTCCGATGAGCTGGTGCAGGACATTAACGATGCGCGACTAATTCAGATCCTGCAGCCAGCCCGCCTCGGCGGTCTGGAAATGGGGTTCCCCGAACTGGTGGAAGTAGGCTTTGTGCTGGGACAATACGATGTCTCGACTGCCTGGATCGCTAATATTTTGGGCATTCACCACTGGTGGGGGGCATTGACCAGCCCGCAGTTGCAGGACGAATTATGGGGCGACAATCCCCACCGTCTGTTCGCCGATGCATTTGCGCCCATGGGTAAAGGCGAGGCGGTTGACGGCGGCTACCTGGTGTCCGGCCAATGGCCGTTTGCCAGCGGCATTCTGTGGTCGGAGTGGTACGCCGGGGGTACGTTGGTACCCACGCCGGACGGGCCACCGCGATTTCTGATGTGCTTTGTGCCCAAACAGGAATACACCGTGATGCGCGACTGGGATACGGTCGGCATGCGCGGCACGGGGAGTTGTAGTGTTGCCGTCGACAAGGTGTTCGTGCCCGAACACCGCGCCTTCGATCTCGGCGCCGTTATGGCCGGCGGGCCCGTTCCGGGACACGCCTGTAATAGCGGACCCATCTACCAGGTACCGATGGTGTCCGGACTCGCCATTTCGTTGATGCCGCCAGTGATGGGCGGCGCCCTCGGTGCTCTGGAGGCATTCAAAACCCGTATGCGTACGCGCACCCCCACCTTCACCAGTCAGCAGCACAAGCAACTTGCCACGCAGCACGTGTTGCTGGCCGAATCCAAGGTCCGCCTGGATTTCGCCCAACATATGTTGCGCAGTTACGCTCAGGAGTTAACCACCATCGGCATCGCCGTCGCACAGGGTGAGAGTGTGGACACCGAAGAATTCAGGATGCGGGTGGCGGGGTGGCGTGCACAGGCAGGCAAGGAGTGTCGCGAGGTGGTCGCCGCCCTGTTTCAGAATGCGGGTGCCAGCGCTATTTATATGAACTCGCCACTGCAGCGCTACTGGCGCGATACCCACGCGGTGGCACAGCATGTCATCATGAATCACGACACCATCATGCGTAACTATGGCCTCGACCTGTCGGGCCAGGAAATGTTTGACGCCCTGATGTAGCGATTGAGACAACCGCCCGCAAATCAGCGACGCCGTGGACGACGCGACCGTTGCGGCCCGGCGGCCGCTGCGAGGCCGGTGTGCTGGGTGGAAAAGCGTTGTGCATTTTTCCGCGAGCGAATTTTCTGCGCCCCCGCCTGCGCAGCCGGAATCAGGCACTGCTCGCCATCACCAATCAAATCTTTGCGCCCCATTTTGACCAGCAGTTCGCGAATCTCCGGCCAGTTGGCAGAGTCGTGGTAGCGCAACAACGCCTTGTGCAAACGCCGCTCGCCGAGATCGCGCACGGTGACCACCTTTTCACTTTTGTAACTGACTTTGCGTAGCGGGTTGCGCCCGCTGTGATACATGGCTGTTGCGGTCGCCATGGGGGACGGATAAAAAGTCTGCACCTGGTCGGCGCGAAAATTATTGCGCTTTAACCAGCGTGCCAACGCCACCATATCGCCATCCGTGGTGCCGGGGTGCGCGGCGATAAAATAGGGGATCAGATATTGTTTCTTACCGGCCTTTTTACTGAATTTTTCGAACAGCACCTTAAAGCGCTCGTAGCTGCCGATACCCGGCTTCATCATTTTTGACAGGGGCGCATCTTCGGTGTGTTCCGGCGCAATTTTAAGATAGCCACCCACGTGATGGGTCACCAGCTCCTCGACGTACTCCGGGGATTCCACCGCCAGATCGTAGCGCAGACCGGATGCGATCAGTACGCGCTTGACCCCCGGCACGGCCCGCGCCCGACGATACAGTTGAATCAACGGGTTGTGGTCGGTCACCAGGTTGGGGCAAATTCCGGGAAACACACAGGACGGCTTGCGACACGCCGACTCGATTTCCGGGGTTTTGCACGCCAGGCGGTACATATTCGCAGTAGGACCGCCGAGATCGGAGATCACCCCGGTAAAACCCGGCGTCTTGTCGCGTATCGCTTCGATTTCGCGAATGATCGAATCTTCAGAGCGGTTCTGAATAATGCGCCCTTCGTGTTCGGTGATCGAACAGAAGGTACAGCCGCCAAAACAGCCACGCATAATATTCACGGAGAATTTAATCATTTCGAAGGCTGGAATTTTTCGACCCTGGTATTTGGGGTGCGGGACCCGCGCATAGGGCAGCGCAAACACCGCGTCCAGCTCTTCGGTAGACAGTGGAATGGGAGGCGGATTTAGCCACAGATCGCGGTCCTCATGGCGCTGCACCAGGGCACGCGCATTACCTGGATTGGTTTCCAGATGCAGTACGCGCGACGCGTGGGCATATAACACCGGGTCCGCCTTGACCTTGTGATAGGAAGGCAGACGAATCGCGGTTGTGGCACGATCCACTTTTTCCCGGGGTGGTACAAACGTCAGCACCTGCACATCGCCACCCTTGGCATCACCCGCTGCGGACACCCGGCACTTGCCGCCGGTTGCGGCCGCCAGTTCCTCGTCCGATTCGTAGGGATTTTTTAACGGATCGATGTAGCCGGGCAAATCCACCCGGGTGGAATCGATGACGGTCCACCCTGTGGGTAGCTTTTTGGTTAGAAAGGCGGTACCACGAATATCTGTCATGTCCTTAACGGCCACGCCGTTGGCAAGTCGGTGCGCAACCTCCACCAGCGCCCGCTCGGCATTGCCGTACAACAAAATATCCCCCTGGGCATCGACCAGAACTGAACGGCGCACCTGGTCCGACCAATAATCGTAGTGGGCGATGCGGCGCAAGCTCGCTTCGATGCTGCCCAGCACAATCGGCACATCCGCCCAGGCCTCGCGACAGCGTTGGCTATACACCACCACCGCACGATCCGGCCGCTTACCGCCTTCGTCGTC
Source organism: Porticoccaceae bacterium (assembly GCA_041635095.1). Taxonomy (GTDB): domain Bacteria; phylum Pseudomonadota; class Gammaproteobacteria; order Pseudomonadales; family Porticoccaceae; genus JBFJKD01. Next base: position 1,233 of record JBFJKD010000005.1, on the reverse strand, counting down.
CGGGGAATAGGCGTCGTCGCTGCGGGTGCGTTTGTCGGCGGTGTAGCGATTGATCATGGAATCCATATTTCCGGCGGCCACACCGAAAAACAAATTGGGTTTACCCAGCGCCATAAAACCATTTTTGTTGCGCCAGTCGGGCTGGTCGATGATACCCACTCGAAAACCCTGCGCTTCCAGCAACCGGCCAACCACCGCCATGCCAAAACTGGGATGATCCACGTAGGCGTCGCCGGTCACGATCACCACGTCGCAGCTATCCCATCCGAGCGTATCCATCTCGGCACGACTGGTGGGCAGAAACGGCGCGCTACCGAAACATTCAGCCCAGTATTTGGGATAGGAAAACAGATATTTGGCAGTGTCCATGATGTCGGCAGGCAAGGGTATGCAGGAGGAGGCGCGACATTATAGTACATACGCAACCCCACCAACACCGCGCCGCTATAGCGAGACGGTAGACAGTAACGGATCGCAGGACGCAGCAACCCCGCAGCTCCGATCACCGCCCACATTGGGGCAGTAGACTTTGCTCAGGCGGGGTTTTTCAGGAGCGGCATCCAGTGAAACAGGCCCACCAGCAATACCATCACAAGATCCTTCGGCTGAGCGTGACCCCGCGCCTTTAACTTGCCATAGGTAAGCGCCAGTTCGCCGATGTGGGCCAACAAAACAAATGCGCCGGCCAGTACCAGATAATAACTCCAGGGGTCTCCCAGCAGACCCAACAGCCCGGCCACAGGCAACACCCAGAAGCCCAGAGTCAATAGTTTCCCCACTTTAAAGAACCCGTCCATACCAACCTCTTTTTACTTAACAGTTAATTTTTATGTCACAACTAATTATTCGGTAGCTGCTACTCCCCTGGACAAATAATTTCGCTCAGGTGGCCATATACCCGCCGTCCACGGGTAGCGCATGACCCGTAATAAACGACGCACCGTCCGAACACAAATACACAGCCGCTTCCCCGATTTCGCTCGGCTCGCCGAGTCGACGCATGGGTTCGGCGGCAATCAAGGCCTCTCCCATCTTCGGATTTTCCGCAATAATACGCTCCAGCATTGGCGTGCGAATCGGCCCCGGACAGACTGCGTTGACACGTATACCTTTGGTGGCATAGTCGAGTGCTGCAGATTTGGTTAACCCCACCACCGCGTGTTTAGCCGCTGAGTACTGCCCAAGATTCTTCACCCCAACCAGACCGGCATCAGACGCCGTATTGACAATCGC
>JBFJKD010000004.1:0-24306 GCA_041635095.1 Porticoccaceae bacterium | reverse complement strand
GTGCTAAATTTTATTTTTCGGGTGGGGGGCGCTATTCCTATATGTTCTCGCAGCGAAGATGAACAGGTATACAACGCGGCGATGGACAGCATTGCCGAAAGCCTGGCGCGGGGTGATTTACTGGCAATTTTTCCGGAAGGTCAACTCACGAGGGATGGGGAGATGAGTGAATTTAAGGCTGGCATCGAGCGGATTGTTCAACGCACACCGGTACCCGTAGTGCCGATTGCGCTACGCGGATTGTGGGGCAGTTTTTTTAGTCACTGCCGGCCCGGTGCTTTTAAAAATCCACTGCGGCGGTTTCGCAGCCGAGTAACAGTAGTCGCCGGCGCGCCGATAGAACCGGAAAAGGTCAGCGCTGCACGCCTGTACGATGTGGTGCTGGCGTTGCGCGGCGCAGCGCAGTAGCTGCGCGAATCATTAGCGACGGAGTACAGCATGACACTTTCTACCAAAATTCTACTCGGAATGTTGTTCGGGGTTGTGCTAGGCGCCGCGTTTAATGGTCTGTCGGCGCAATCGACACTGATAGCCCAGCTGTCCGGGTGGTTGGTCAGCAATGTATTTGATGTGGTCGGGCAAATATTTATAGCTTCTCTGAAGTTGCTGGTGGTACCGCTGGTGTTTGTATCTCTGGTCTGCGGTAGCAGCGCCATGGGGGTGAATGCGCGTATGGGCCAGATGGCGGCGAAAACCCTGGGGTTGTATTTGCTGACGACCGCGCTGGCGGTAACCCTGGCGCTGTTATTGGCCAATATCATTAATCCCGGCGAGGGTCTGACCCTCGCCAGTACCAGTAGCTACGAAGCACCGGTCGCGCCCTCTCCTAAACAAGTTTTAATAGATATTTTTCCGACCAATCCTGTGCAGGCGATGGCCGAGGGCAATATGCTGCAGATTATTGTGTTCGCGATTTTAATGGGGCTGGCGATTACTCATAGCGGCGCACCGGGCAGCAAAATTCTGGATTTTTTTCAAAACTTTAACGATGTCATTATGACCATGGTGTCATTTCTGATGCATATGGCGCCCTACGGCGTGTTCTGCCTGCTGGCCAAACTGTTCAGCGAACTGGGTATTAGCGCCATTGCGGATCTTGCAAAATATTTTCTGTCAGTGGTGCTGGTGCTGTTTCTCCACGGCGCGGTTGTGTACGGATTTTTATTTACCGCCCTGGCGCGCCTTAATCCCCTGACTCTCCTTAAAAACATTCGTCCGGCGCTGTTATTTGCATTTAGCACTTCGTCGAGCAGTGCGACCCTGCCGGTAACCCTGAATGTCGCGCGGCAGCGAATCGGTATCGACAATGCAGTCGCCGCGTTTACGCTGCCGTTGGGCGCGACTATTAATATGGACGGTACGGCCATCATGCAGGGCGTCGCTACGGTTTTCATTGCACAGGCGTTTAATGTAGATATTTCCATGGGCGGTTATCTGGCGGTGGTATTGACTGCCACGCTGGCGTCGATCGGAACCGCTGGCGTTCCCGGGGTGGGGCTGATTACCCTGTCCATGGTGTTACAACAGGTGGGTTTGCCGGTGGAGGGCATCGCGTTGATTATCGGTGTCGACCGACTGCTGGATATGCTGCGCACGGCGGTCAACGTCGGCGGCGATTGTATGGTGTCGACGGTGGTGGCAAAGAGTGAAAACCTGTTGGACACTGTGGTATTTAACGAGGTGTCCGACAAGGATGAATACACCAGCTGATCAAAATAGATGTTATTTTTTAGGCGCTAAGTTTCAGGTACTAAGTTTCAGGCACTAAGGGATGAAGGATGGCTACACAAACACCCCCATACATTTTTTTGGCGTACGCCATAGTCATCGGTTGTGCGCTAAAAAGCACTGGTGCGCTGGCGCAACCGGGGTTGTTTGATTTTACCGGTTTGAAATTATCTGCCGACACAGAGAGCTGGGACCCGTCTGCACCCTGGATGGTGCCAGTGGGATTTCAGCAAGCCGTGATCGCCGATGAGGGGGCGCTAAATATTTACGACAACGGCCGCGACGACTGGCACGATATGATCGCCAGCAACGAAATCGGTAAGGACGCCGGGCGCTATGTCTACCGCACCCATGAAGTTTACGACGAACCGGAAGGCGGCGCGGTATCGGTCGTAGATATGCTCACGGGCAGGGCGAGCGTGGTATTACAGAAATCTGACTGGCGGGCGCTCGACGGTATTCGCTGGACACCGTGGCGGACCTTGCTGGTCGGCGAAGAAGTCCAGGGTGGGCGCCTGTTTGAAATCGTGCTCGACCGCGCTGATTTAACCGTTGGCGTGGCGCTGGATCGCCCGGCGCTGGGCCGTATGGCCCACGAAGGTATTGAGGTAGATGAGGCGGGCGCGGTGTATATGGTGGATGAATTTCGCGGTCTGAGCGAGGATTCCGTAGCGCTGGGGAATGCCTGTGATGGCCAGCTGCCCTGTGGGGGCGGCATTTACAAATTTGTTCCGCAACATTTTGGTGACCTTTCTCGCGGGCAGTTATACGTACTGAAAATAGCCTCTGGTGACCGGGTGGAAGGTACGGGTAGCGCAGTGTGGGTGGGCCCCATCGACCCCACCGACGCCCGCCGTTCGGGTACGCGGGCCGGTGGTCAAAGCTATCAGCGCCCGGAAGATCTGGAATTGATCGGCGACGTTCTGTATGTGGCGATTACCGAGGGAACACCAGGTGCTGATGGTGGCGAGCGTTATCACGGCCGGGTTATCGCGCTAGATCTGTCCGCGATGACCGTCACCGATTTTGTCAAGCCGGGCGTCAATGTGCCCAGGGAGCCCCTGAGTGGAGACGGTGTCGTCGGTTGGGCGGGTTTTGATAATCCGGACAACTTGGCGGAATCCCCGGACGGTCGTCTGGTGATTGTCGAGGACAAAGCCCCGTCGGATATCTGGTTTGCAGACCCCGACGCCAACGGCGATGGTTTCGCCGACAGGTTGTTATTGTTCGCTTCCCTGTCCGATCCTGGAGCTGAAGCGTCGGGCATTTATTTTCGGCCAGGGGATCCAGCGCTGTTGGTAAATATTCAACATTCAGCGGCTAACGATGGCGATGGTACCTGGCGGCTCGTGCCGCCCTGAGAGCCGATGGCGAGTCCATCGCGAAGCGTTTGCCCATACCTTGATCACGGTAGTTCGCCGGTGGATAGCCAGCGGGCGCACTCAGCCCCCAGCTCGGACACAGCCATATCTTCGTAGCGTTGGCTTTGCGCGGGACTCAATGTATCGCGCCAACGACCATTGGTACCTTTGTTGATAAACGTCTGCGCGCCTCCTTCCCAGAAGGCACCGCCTACTGGCACCGAGCCGGCGGCGTGATTCTTCATATAGTCAAAACTGCAATGTTCCACAATTGCGTCCCAGTTCAGAGCGGCGCGAGGAATGTCGAGAAATTCCGCAATATGCTCTATTTCTCCAGGCATATCCTTGCGCAGTTGCGCAAAATGTACCAGGTGAACATTGGGCAAATCTCGCACTGCCCACCAGGAACGCAGGTTTTCCCAGAACGGCCAAAATGGATGCCCGTTTTTATCCAGCCACTCGTCGTAGTACTGGGATATGGACTGCGGTGGTTTATCGATGGGCGGTCCGACGCGTCCGGGGGTGTCGTTAAGGGCCTCGTACCAGGCGGCATTGGCATTGGCATGGTGGTTGTACATACTCCACAGGACATCCCGACCATCGCGGGCAATATAGAGATATTTTGCCCGAGGTGAAAAAACCAGTGCGTCTACGGGTAGATGGGTTTTCACAAAGCGACGGTGGCTTTGTGCTTCCAGGGCGGCTAGTTTGATGGCCTTGGGGGGTACGCGCAGATCCACCCAGGGGGACATTTCCGCCACCGGCAAATCTGACTTACCGTTAAATATCAGCTGTGCCACGATTTGTTGCATCCAGGTGGTCCCGGATTTTGCGTAGGTGGCGATCACAATATCATCGTCGCGAAACTGAAAATCGTTCCACACGGTAGAATCAAAGTGGTGGTTGTGAAACTCACGTTGCTTGTGCGGCCAGGGAGTCGTGTCTGCGGTCATGCTACGTGCCTCCGTAAACCATTGAGTTATTAATTGAGTAGTGCAAGTTTCCGTTGTGGTGTCAGGACGTTGAGGTTAACTCCATGCCGAACCAATGTGTTGCTAAAAAGCCGGAAAATATTTAGCTAAAAATGGCTTTAAACATGATAAAAAACACTATGGACAGGGCGGCGCCAGCTGGCAACGTAATTAACCACGACATAAAAATGGTGCCCACCACCCGCAAATTGATTGCGGCGATACCGCGCGCAATCCCCACGCCGAGTACCGCACCCACCAGCGTATGGGTAGTGGAAACCGGCAGGCCGATGCCGGAGGCCGCGACCACGGTGGCCGCTGCGCCCAGTTCGGCGGCGAAGCCGCGGCTCGGGGTTAATTCCGTAATTTTTTTCCCGACGGTGGCCATCACCTTGAACCCGTAGGTGGCCAGGCCAATAACGATACCGAGTCCGCCCAGTAAAAGGATCCACGGGGGCATGCTCGACTGATCGGCTACCGCACCCGACTTGACCACGTTAACGATCGCTGCGAGCGGTCCGACCGCATTGGCCACGTCGTTGGAGCCGTGGGCAAACGCCATACTGCAGGCGGTGAATATCATCAAAATGGCAAATACTCGCTCGACGCTGGCAAAGCGGTTGAAGCGGTCCGCGACTTCGTCTTTTCTGACGCGGCTAAGTAGAACACTACCGAGTAATGAAACTGCGGCACCAAATATTGCCGCAAAAAAGGCACATTCGGCGAAGCTCATGGAGATGCCGATATCCTTGAACACGTGCTTAAGGCCTTTCAGCAGGGTGATCATCGCAATTAGAAAGCCAACCCCGAACATGTAAATAGGTACGTAGCGCTTGGCATTGGCAAACGGGTTGGCGCTGTTCAGAATCAATATCTGCACGCTGCGAAACAGGAAGTACGAGATAATGCCTGCCAGCAGCGGCGAAACTACCCAGCTCGCTACGATGGTCCAGATTTTGTCCCAGTTGACGGCAGCGGGGGAAATACCGACCGCAGCGAAACCCACTATTGCGCCGACAATGGAATGGGTAGTGGAGACTGGCCAGCCTTTCATGCTCGCGAAGAACAGCCAGGTCCCCGCCGCCAGCAGTGACGCCAACATGCCAAATACCAGGAGTTCGGGGCTGTCTACTAGTAGAGCGGGATCGATTATGTCATTGCGGATGGTCGAGGTGACTTCGCCGCCTGCGAGATAGGCGCCGAGAAACTCGAACATCATCGCAATGCCAATGGCCTGGCGAATGGTCAGCGCGCGTGACCCCACCGACGTCCCCATGGCGTTGGCAACGTCGTTGGCGCCTACCCCCCAGGCCATAAAAAACCCCAGGACGCAGGCCAGAATAATCAGGGTTTGGCCGAATTCAGCGAATAACGCCATGCTTATTTCCGGTGTGACTGGTTAGCGTGCTAGCAGTAACTGCAGACGGCCACCGACTCGTTCCGCGAGATCGGCCAACTCACCAATACTGTCAATGATTTGATAAAGGAACATCACCTCCACTGGAGCGAGCGCAGTTTCCAGTTTGAACAGCCGGTGCCGAATGTCGCGCTCCAGAATGTCGGTGCGATTTTCCAGTTCGTCAAGCTGCTCGATCAGCTCCTCCACAAAGGTCACTTCGCTGCCGGTAAACCCGGTTTCCAGTAACTCGTCGAGTTCGTTGATAGCCTTGAGCGCCTGTCGGGTCGCAGAGATAGACGCGCCCAGAAATTCTTTCACTGCGTCCTGCAGGATTTCCGGGATACGCATTTGCCGACCCAGCATCAAGCCGGCAATGTCCTTGGCGCGGTTAGCGATATGGTCCTGCACGGACAACAGCTCCAGCAAATCGGTGCGGGACACGGGCATAAACAGTCCGTTGGGCATGTGCAGCCGCAACTGCTTTTTGAGCTCGTCCGCACGCCGTTCGGTAGTATAGATGCGATTGTAAACTTGTTCCGCAGCAGGCCAGTCGTTGGCAATCGAAGCGGCCAGGAAGTCCTGTAACGCTTCCGCGCACTCGACTACCGCTGTCATGTGCTCCTGCAGAGGTTTGATGGGGGATTTGCCAAACAGGTTGTACAGTGGATTACCAATGGCCATTTTTATGTTCCGTTATCCAACCGGGAGTATAGAATTGGTGTCAGTGTTTGTCACATGTTTCTCCCCGCAGCGGCAATTACACCTGGGCATAGCGCGCTACGCCCCTCAGCCAGCGCCTGACGATCGCCGTAGCGATTTGAGGCTGTTCGCGCAACAGGGATTCGGCGGCAATTTTAACGTCAGGCAATAGCTGCCCGTCGCGTAGCAGATCGGCAATGCGCAATTGCATTTCGCCGGTTTGGCGCGTGCCGAGAAATTCGCCGGGGCCGCGCAATTGCAGATCCTTCTCTGCGATAACAAAACCGTCGCTGGTTTCGCGCATAACCCGCAGGCGTTCGCTGGCGTGGCGCGACAGTGGTGAACTGTAGAGCAGCACGCAGTGACTCTCGGCGCTACCGCGCCCTACTCGGCCCCGCAGCTGATGCAATTGAGCGAGACCGAGGCGTTCCGGATTGTCGATAACCATTAAACTGGCATTGGCCACGTCCACTCCCACTTCGATCACTGTGGTGGCCACCAGTAATTGCAACTCACCGGATTTGAACGCGGACATAACGGCGACTTTTTCCCGTGGTTTGAGGCGTCCGTGCACCAGGCCAATACGGAGCTCGGGCAGCGCCAGGCGCAGCTCATCAGCGGTGGCGGACGCGGCCTGAGCACTCAATATTTCCGATTCCTCAATCAAGGTGCACACCCAGTAGGCCTGGCGCCCTTCTCCGCAAGCGGCGCGCACCCGCGCTACCACCTGCGCGCGCCGCTCATCGCCGATCAACACCGTGGTAACCGGACTGCGCCCCGGCGGCAGTTCGTCGATGACCGAGCAGTCGAGATCCGCATAGGCGCTCATGGCGAGGGTACGCGGAATGGGGGTGGCGGTCATGATCAACTGATGAGGCATATGTCTGGCAGTGCTTTTTTCCCGGAGCGCGAGGCGCTGGTGAACGCCGAAGCGGTGTTGCTCGTCGATAATGGACAGACCAAGATTGTGGAACGCGACGCCTTCCTGAAACAGGGCGTGAGTGCCAATCACCAGTTGCGCCTTGCCATTGGCGATGGCGGTCAGCTGTGCGTCGCGGGCTTTGCCGGTTAGTTTTCCGGTTAGCAGCGCGATGCCGATACCGAGGGGCGCCAGCCAGCTCTCGAAATTAGTGCGGTGTTGCTCGGCTACGATTTCGGTGGGCACCATAATCGCCGCCTGATATCCACCGCCAATGGCCTGCAATGCCGCCACGGCAGCAACCAATGTTTTGCCGGAACCGACATCGCCCTGTAGCAGGCGCAGCATGGGTACGGGTTGGGTCAAATCCCCGGCAATTTCTGCAGCCACCCGCCGCTGGGCACCCGTCGGCGCAAAGGGCAAGTTGGCGAGGAAACGTTCCAGCAGTACCCCGCATTTGGGTAATCGGGGGGCCGGCTGGGTTTGTACACTGTGGCGCAGTAATAGCAGGCTCAGGTGATGGGCCAGTAACTCTTCAAAAGCCAGGCGCTGCTGTGCCGGGTGTTGGCCAGTGGCAAGTTGGTCGATGGGGGTGTCGATGGGGGGGCGGTGCAGCAGGGTCAACGCCTCTGCGAGGCTTATTTCGCCGTGGGCGCCTCCTACACTGGCTGATAATTCTGGCAGATTATCGGCCGTCAACAACCGCAACGCCTGGGTGGTCAAGGCGCGCAGACGCTGTTGGGTCACACCTTCCAGCGTGGGGTACACGGGTGTCAGGTGCGCAGCCAGCGGCGCCGGGCGGTGCTGGTCGAGCCGTTCGTATTCCGGGTGGTATAGCTCCAGCCCGGCGCTCCCCAGGCGCACGTCCCCAAAGCAACGTAGCCGCGTACCCACCGCGAGGTTGGCCCGTTGTGCGGCGGTAAAGTGAAAGAAGCGCAGGGTCGCGGTGCCGGTATTGTCCTGAACTTTACACATAAGGCTGCGACGGCGGCCAAAGACTATGTCGCAGCCGCGTATTTGTCCCTCGATCACCACGGAGGTATTAGGTGTCAGGGCGCCGATCGGGGTAATCCGGGTGCGATCCAGGTAACGGCTTGGCAGATGAAACAGGATATCTTGCACCGTGTGTATACCCAGGCGAGCGAGTTTATCGCCGCTATGGCTGCCCACGCCGCGTAGTTGCGTAACCGGGATGTTATCCAGCGTCGGCACGATTATGGCATCTCGGGGTTGGCATCTCAGCTATGACACTCAGGGGTGCGGAGCAAGTTTAATGGGGCGCAGCAAGGGCTGCCGAGTCGAAAAATTTATTGCCCATCATAGCGATTCCCCGCGAGTGGGTAAAATTGGTTGAACTAGCGCGTGGCGTAACCTGTGTTATCTTTCAGGACGGCGCACTCGCGCCGCTACCAGGGGAATGATGTAACGCGGCAGCCGTAGTTAAATGTATTTGTAACCGGAGAGAATAATGTCGGGTATTGGCTTGATTGGTCTTGGCGCGATGGGTCTGCCGATTGCCAGGCGAATACTGGAAAGCAGTTTGCGGGTGCATGCCCACGATGTTAACGCCGCTGCTATGGCAGCCGCACATGAATATGGCGCAATTGCCGCCGACGACATAGCCGCAGTCGCCGCCAAATGCAATCTGGTGTTGGTGTCGATGAGTGCTGAGAAGGCGTTGACGGAGGTAGTTGACGAACTGCTGGCGCACCTGTCCGCGGCGGCCATTATCGTTGACATCGGTACCACAGCGGTAGCGCAAACCCGAGTTCTGGCGGCGCGCGCTGCCGCGTTGGGGATCGGTTACATCGATGCGCCAGTCAGTGGTTCGGTACCCTGGGCCGAACAGGGGCGCTTGACCATGATGGTCGGCGGTGCGCAGGAAGATTACCAGCGCTGTCGGCCGGTTTTCGAAACATTTGCCCGACAGATTTTTTATTTGGGTGGCAGCGGCAGCGGCCAGATTGTGAAGTTATGCCATCAGCTGGTTTTTTTTGCGCTGACCTGTAGCCTGAGTGAAGGGCTGGCCATGGCGACCCAGGAGGGCGTTGCGCGGGACAAAGTGCTGGCTGCGATCGATGCCAGCGTGGCCCCCAACCACGTTATGGAGTTCTTGCTGCCCGCTGTGGCGCAGGGAAATTTTCGCGGCGCGGATATGCAGATCGCGGGCAAGGATATGGCTGCGGTGCTGGCGCTGGCAAAGCATCTCGAGTTTGACGCGCCGCTGGCAACGCAGGTGAGTAAATATTTTCACACGTTTATCGCGCGCAATCAGGTTGACTATAACCTGTTTGGCCTGCTCGATCTGATTGCCGACGAGGGCTTTTCTCGCAACTGTGACACTGAGCGGAACGGTCGGGGATTTAGATAACCATAATGCCGTCCATCTCCACCAAGGCACCGCGGGGCAACGCGCTGACGCCGATAGCTGCGCGCGCCGGGTAAGGAGCGAAAAAATATTGCGCCATAATTTCATTGACGGTGGCAAAGTGACTCAAATCGGTGAGAAAAACATTCAACTTTACGATATCCGCGAGGGTTCCTCCTGCAGCCTCGCACACCGCTGCAAGGTTTTTGAACACCTGCTGTATCTGCGCTTCGACACCGCCGTCGACCATAGTCATGGATTCTGGCACAAGCGGAATTTGGCCGGATAAATACACGGTATTGTTGACTTTAATAGCCTGGGAATAGGTACCAATGGCGGTCGGCGCCCTCTGGGTTTCAACAATTGCCTTATTAGTCATGGGTTCCTCAACTTCTGACGCGATTAACTTTTTGTACTTGTTTCAGGCTGCGTACCCGACGCATGATATTGGCCAAATGCACCCGATTGTCTACGTCGAGAACCAGGTTGACGACGCTGGTGTAGGGGTCGCGTTCGTTCACGGTAATTTGCTCGATGGTGGCGTTGTTCTCGGTAATGCGGGTGGCGAGTATGGCAATAATGCCCCGCTCGTTGGTGACCTCGACACGAATTTCCACTGAAAATTCGCCGTGGACTAACGGCGACCACTCCAGGGGGATACACTTTTCCACCTTGTCACGTATTTCCGCGATGTTTTTACAGGAATCCCGATGCACCACCAGGCCGCGCCCTGGACTAATGTGGCCGATAATGGCGTCACCGGGAATGGGGTGACAGCAGCGTGCGTAACTGGTGACCAGGCCATCCGCGCCGTCGACCACTATGGGGGAATCGTTGTTTTGCGCGGTGGTTTTGATGCGCTTGTGTTCTGGCATCAGTACGTTAGCTACCGCAAAGGCCACCCGATTGCCGAGGCCAATCTGTTGCAGCACCGATTCAAAGGTGGGCGCACTGGTCTCCTTGAGGAGATGCCTTATCTGGGATTTACGTAGTTGTTTATAGCTGGACCCGAAACTGTGCAGGGCCCGATCGAGGAGCCGCTTGCCGAGGTCCACGGATTCTTCGTGCTGCTGATGCTTGAGGAAATGCCGTATCGCGCTGCGCGCTTTGGCGGTGCGCACGAAATTGAGCCACGACGGATTAGGTTGTGCTCCGGGGGCGCTGATGATGCGCACCCGCTGCCCGCTTTCGAGGGGCTCGGAAAGGGATGTTAGTTTACCATTTACCTCACAGGCCACGCAGGTGTTGCCCACCTGCGTGTGCACGGTATAGGCAAAATCGACGGCGGTAGCGCCAGTGGGCAGCTCAATAATTTTTCCTTTCGGCGTAAAGACATACACCTCATCGGGGAACAGGTCCGATTTGACGTGCTCAATAAATTCGAGGGAATTGCCCGCCTGTTGTTGAATTTCAAGCAAGCCCTTGACCCAACGGTTGGCGCGCGCGTGATTGCCCTTGGCATTTTCCATACCGGTCTTGTAAAGCCAGTGGGAGGCGATGCCATAGTTGGCCAGGGTATCCATTTCCTCGCTGCGGATCTGTACTTCGATGGCGACCCCGTGTAATCCCAGCAGCACGGTGTGCAGGGACTGGTAGCCATTGGATTTGGGAATGGCGATGTAGTCGGTAAATTCCCCCGGCACTGGTTTGAACAGGTTGTGAATAACTCCGAGGACGCGATAGCAGTTGTCGACGTTTTCGACCACGATGCGAAAGGCGAACACGTCCATAATATCCTTGAACGAACGCTTTTTGGTTTTCATCTTCTGGTAAATACTCCAGAGATGCTTTTCCCGACCGGTTACTCTGGCAGTAATGTTGTCCTTTTGCAGATGCAGTTCAATGGTGCTTTGTATTTCCGTTACCAGTTCGTTGCGGTGTCCCCGGGTGGCTTTTAAGGCCCGTTGAATGCGCTCGTAGCGCAACGGGTAGAGCGCCGCAAAGCCGAGGTCCTCGAACTCAATGCGCATGTCGTTCATCCCCAGACGCTGCGCGATAGGCGCGTAAATATCGAGGGTTTCACGGGCAATGCGACGGCGTTTATTCGGTTCGAGAACGTGCAGGGTGCGCATGTTGTGCAGGCGATCGGCAAGCTTAACCAGCATCACGCGAATATCCCTGGCCATGGCCAGGGTCATTTTCTGGAAGTTTTCGGCCTGTTGCTCGGCGCGGGAGGAAAATTCTATTTCGGTGAGTTTGCTGACGCCGTCCACTAGAGTCGAGACGGTTTTGCCGAAACGCCGACTAAGTTGTCCTTTGGTGGCGGCGGTATCTTCGATCACATCGTGCAGCAGAGCGGCCATCATGCTTTCGTGATCCATGTGCATATCCGCAAGGATATTGGCCACGGCGATGGGGTGCGTAATATAGGCGTCGCCACTCTGGCGCATCTGGCCAGTGTGGCGTTTTTCCGCAAAGTTGTAGGCGCGGCGGATTTTTTTTACGTGGGACGGGTCGAGGTAGGTGGAGAGCTTATTACTTAATGCGTCGATGGCCTGCAAGGTTCGCCTCCGCTGGGCTCCTCACCCTAATCTTCGTCGTCGGAGGGCGTGGTGATTTCCTCGCTGTCGCTCGGGGGTGCGCCCAAATCAGCTTCCAGCATTTCTTCCAGGGAGAGCAGCTCCTCGCTGGCGGGCCGGGCGGTGAGGATGCTGGCGTCAATCAATCCTTCCTCTATTTCCCGTAGCGCAACGACGGTGGGCTTGTCATTTTCCCAAGGAACTAACGGCTCCTTGCCGCCGATGGCCAGTTGGCGAGCACGCTTGGCGCTGACCATAACCAGCTCAAAGCGGTTTGCCATATTCAATAAACAGTCTTCTACAGTGATACGAGCCATTATGCTTTCCCAACTCCGAATGTTAATCGCTGGTAGTTTAAGTTTGAGCGCCTGATGTGGTTGCCCGAAACAGGCAAGGACCCACGCGTTTAGCAATGCCGACCGAGCCGCACAGTCTAGCGAAAAAGTCCGCAGAAAAACAGAGGGTTAAGACAATAGTTCGCGAAATATGGCGCTGTGGCGTTGTTGCTGGGCGTCGAGTCGCAGGCGATGGCTTATGATCACCGCCTGTAGCTCCCGCAGCGCAACGTCGAAGTCAGTATTCAGGATCAGGTAGTCCGCCTCCACATAGTGGGACATTTCTTCCTGAGCCTGAGCAACGCGCTTCGCGATAATCGCTTGATCGTCCTGGCCGCGTCGGGTCAGTCGCTCGCGCAATGCCGCCCGGGAGGGCGGTAGAATAAAAATCCCCCGACTTTCCGGCAGCAGGCGGCGGATTTGCAGGGCGCCCTGCCAGTCTATTTCAAGTATGACGTCCTGGCCGTGACGCAGTGTTTCCTGTACCCAGGTTTTGGACGTTCCGTAATAATTGTCGAAGACTCTGGCGTGTTCGAGGAAGTCGCCATGGTTGACCATGGCGATAAATTGCTCGGTGTCGACAAAGTGATAATTAACGCCGTTTTGTTCGCCTGGCCGTGGACTACGGGTGGTGTAGGAGATGGACGCCACAATGTCTGGACACTGGGCGACCAGCGCATTGACCAAGCTGGTTTTGCCGGCCCCCGACGGGGCAGAGATGGTATACAGGGTTCCGGGACTCATCATGGATCGGGTTTTCTCCGGCTATTCGAGATTCTGAATCTGTTCGCGCATCTGTTCAATAAGGACTTTCATTTCCACGGCTGGCTGTGTCGTGCCCCCACCGAGAGATTTCGCCGCCAGTGTATTAGCTTCTCGGTTGAGTTCCTGCAACAAAAAATCCAGTCGTCTGCCCATAGGTTCCTCGCTGTCCAGTACGCGGTGAATTTCTGTAAGGTGGGTGTCGAGCCGATCGAGCTCTTCTGCCACATCGCTGCGTTGCGCGAGATAAACCATCTCCTGTTCGAGCCGACTCTGATCCAGCTCGCCACTCAGTTCCGCCAGGCGCGCCCGTAGTTTGTGGCGCTGGGCCGCCAGCAGGTCGGGCAGCACACGCCGCACGGCTGCCACTTGGGCGCTGATATCAGCGACGCGGCGCTGCAGTATCTCGCCCAGTTTCATGCCTTCGCGTTTGCGACATTCCACCAACTGCTGCAGGACTTTGTCAAACAATTCGACGACAGCCTGTCGCAATTGATCCCTGTCCATCACTGACTCTTGTAGAACGCCTGGCCAGCGCAAAATATCCAGCGGGGAAATCGGTGCCGGATCGGCGATAAGATGCGCCACTACCTGACCGGCATCGATGTACTGCTGGGCCAGTTCCAGGTTGGTTGAGAAGCCGGTGTCGCCACGGGCTTCAAGATTTAAAACGCAATCGACCTTGCCGCGTTGCACAAACCGTTTCAATTGTTCGCGCAGCGGAATTTCAAGCTCCTTCAGGGTCTCCGGCAGGCGCAAATGGGGCTCCAGAAAACGGTGGTTGACGGAACGCAGTTCCCACGTCACAACGCCCCAGTCTAACTGGACCGTGGTCGTCGCGAAGGCGGTCATACTAAGGGGCATGGCGAGGGAGCTTAAGTGTAAAGGCGGTCATGGTACCAGAGCGGGGGCGCGCTACGAAGGGCTTTTGGGTACAATGCAGTGCGCCAGATGGCGCCCAGCCCTACAATTCAAGGATTAGCAGATGAGTCGTCCCAGTGGCCGCCGCCCCGAGCAACTTCGCCCCGTCAAGATTACCCGGCATTACACCAAGCACGCCGAAGGCTCGGTGCTGGTAGCGTTTGGCGACACGCGGGTGCTGTGTAACGCGACCGTTGAGCAGGGGGTGCCCCGCTTTCTACGGGGCAAGGGACAGGGTTGGGTCACCGCCGAGTACGGCATGTTGCCGCGCTCTACAGGCGAGCGCATGGGTCGCGAGGCGGCGCGGGGCAAGCAGGGGGGGAGAACGCAGGAAATTCAGCGGCTGATCGGGCGCTCAATGCGTGCCAGCGTTGACCTGACTCGTCTCGGCGAGCATACGATTACGCTGGATTGCGATGTGTTGCAGGCCGACGGGGGAACCCGTACCGCAGCGATTACTGGCAGTTATGTCGCGCTGGTTGACGCCGTGACCCACATGCTGGCCAAGAAAATGATCAAGGACAGTCCTGTGGCGCATATGGTGGCGTCCGTTTCCGTGGGGATTTACAAGGGGCAGCCGGTTCTGGATCTGGATTATGCGGAAGACAGTTGTGCCGAAACCGACATGAATGTGGTGATGAATAATCAGGGCAAGTTTATCGAGGTGCAGGGTACGGCAGAAGCTGCGGCCTTTGCCGAAAACGAGTTTATGGAAATGCTGGCACTTGCCAAGCGCGACATCGCCGATCTGGTGCGCGTACAGCAGATGGCGCTGGCCCAGCAATAACCCGGCCTGAATTAATTGCGTAAGTACCAGGCAGCGGCGTGTGGTGTCCGGACGGTCTAAAAAAGATCGCAATAAGCAATCACAGGTCGTGCAGATCGTAATCGATAATGACCGGGGTATGGCTGGAAAAGTCCTGTGCTTTGTAGAGTACTGCGTACTCGACGTTGCGCACGAGGTCGCGGGAAATAACTTGCGTATCCACGCGCCAGCCGTCCCGTTCGCCGATAACACCGGACGGCCACCAGCTGAACTCGTCGTCGTCGGTGTTCGCCGCACGGAAAGCGTCGGCATAGCCAATGTCTTTGTACAGCTGCCCAAACCACTGCCTCTCGCGGGGTAAAAACCCGGATTCGGCAAGGTGAGCTCCTGCGTTTTGCACGTCGTTATCGGTGTGTGCCGTATGCCAGTTACCGCACAAAATATATCGGCGGCGCTTACGGGTTACTTTTAGCAAATGGCTCTGTAGCCCATCGAAAAATCGGTCTTTGATCTCCTGCTCTGGTGAGTCAGTTTTCCCCACCGGAGCCAGCAGGGACGCGACGCTGACATTTTCGAAATCCGCCTGGAGGTAGCGGCCATCCATGTCCTCGCCAGACGGCAGGCCAAAACCAAACATGATCGCCTTTGGCGCGTGACGGGTATAAATAGCAACCCCGTTGCTGTGTGGGTGGGCCGAATCAAAGAAATAACCGAAAAAGCCGTCGAGTTGAAACTCCGGATGGTCTTCGACTTCAGCTGCACGGGCGCGCAAATCCTGCAGGCAAATGACTTCGGCGTCCTGCCCGGCCAGCCATTTAAATAACCCTCGATGGCACGCCTGGTGAATGCCGTCGATGGAAGCACTGATGATGCGCATTCTCGCCCCTTGGTTTTTGAGCGTGTATGATACATGAACATAGCCTTATCAAAAACATAGGGCGAACAGACAAACATTGAATGAGGACGGGCCCGGTGGCGTTAGCGTCGTATCAAACCGCGTTTATTGATCTCGCTATACGCGAACAAGCACTGAAATTCGGTGATTTTACGCTCAAGTCGGGTCGCGTGAGCCCTTATTTCTTCAATGCCGGCAGGTTTGCAACGGGTCGCGCCCTGGCAGCACTGGGGAGGTGTTACGCCGAGGCCATAGTGAATTCTGGCCTGGCATTTGATGTGCTGTTCGGTCCCGCTTACAAAGGCATTCCCCTCGCGGTCACCACGGCAGTCGCCCTGGCCGAACATTTTGATCGCAATGTGCCGTACTGTTTTAATCGCAAGGAGACCAAGGATCATGGCGAGGGTGGCGCGCTGGTGGGAGCGCCGCTGCGTGGACGGGTGTTAATCGTGGACGATGTGATTACCGCTGGCACTGCCATTCGCGAGGTGATGGGCATTCTCGCGGCCTACGGGGCGACTGCGGCGGGTGTAGTGGTAGGACTCGATCGCAAGGAGCGCGGGCGGTCGGCCCGGTCGGCCCTCGAAGAAGTTGCCGTGGAGCACGCCATACCCGTGATTAGCATCATCGAAATCGACCATATAATTAGTTATCTTGAGGCCGATGCGGGTCGCCAGGATGTGCTGGGCGCGATCACGGGGTACCGGGAAAAATATGGCAGCTGATCAGGGTTGTCCCTTGTGGGTGAGGCGTGTGGGTAATGGAGTGATCTATGAGAACCAATAGTCTTGCGGTGCACGGTGTCCTTTGGGCGGCACTGCTGTTGTGTGTTGTCGATGCTGCCGCTGATGAGCTTTACCGCTATCGCAATGCCGAGGGGGTGTTGGTTATCGACTATGCGGTGCCACCGGAATTTGCCGCTGGAGGTTATGAGGTGTTGAACTCTTCCGGCCAGGTTATCGAAGTGGTAGAGGCACGAAAATCCCCAGAGGAAACGGCAGCGGACGGTCAGGTACCGGGATTATCCGCGGAAGAACTGGAGACTCAGGCCCGATTGGATCGATTTTTGAACACCAGTTATAGCGCGCCAGAAGAAATCTCCGCAGCCCGCCAGCGCAAATTGAAACAGCTGGCGCGGGAGATCGAAATCGTGGAAACGAATCTGGGCGATACCAGCCGGCAGCGTGCGCGCGAACTGGAGCGCGCGGCTAATTTGCAACGCGCCGGCCAGGCAATTCCCCAATCAGTTACAGTGTCGTTGAATAAAATAGCTGAGCAAATTGAGCAGGGCCAGCAATTGCTCGCCCAGCGGCGTCTCGAATACGCGGAAACCGAAGCCCTCTACGACGGCTACGACCGCAGATTCCGGGAGCTTAGGGGGTTGCCGGTACCCGTTGCGGCAGAGCAAGGTGCGACAGAGCAAGGCGCGACCGAGTCAGCTGGCGAAGACGCTGCATCAGCCCCGTTGGACTCGCAACCAGTCGCTACCCAAGAGCAGCCCCTCAGCGAGAAGACAACCGCACAACCCAGCCCCTTGTCAACCGCTAGCGAAAAAAGCCCGCCATTAACAGCGACCATTGCTCCTCCCATTGCTCCGTCGGCAAGCGAGTAAAGCCGGAGCGCACGAACTGGCGTATTTTACCCTCGGCCATTGCCAGCATCATCGCTGCGGCCGCCGAGGTGACCAGCACCGTGCGCATGTTTTCCCTCGCCTCCCCTTCGCGCAGTATCTGCTTGAGTTGGGTTTCGAGACGCTCGAGCAACTGATTGACGCGGGTGTGCAGGCGTTCGGTCTCGCCGGTCAGGGCATCGCCGGTGAGGATGCGCGTGATGCCGGGATTGCGCTCCGCGAAGGTTAGCAGCAGCGAGATAATACGATAGCAGCGCTCCTGTGTGGTCTGTGTGTCGTCGAGAATACCGCGCACCCGGCTAAACAGGGTCTCCTCAATAAAGTCGATCAAGCCCTCGAACATGCGGGTTTTACTGGGGAAATGACGATACAGAGCGGCTTCCGATACGCCTACTTCCGTCGCCAGCGCAGCGGTGGTAATGCGTATGCCAGGGGAGGATTCCAGCATGCGAGCGAGCGCCTGCAGGATTTGCTGGCGGCGGGGTATTTTTGGTTTGCCTGTTGCCATAGACCTGCTGTCTCAAGCGTTGCTGGGTCATCTTAGTGGGTGGTTGTCGGCCGCGCCAACACCAAGAACGCTGTTATTAAATTGCCTGGTTAGTGATCAGTGTTCCAACGCCTTCGTTAGTAAAAATCTCCAGCAGCACGGAATGGTTAACTCGGCCATCGATGATGTGCACGCTTTTGACATTGGAGTTCACCGCGTCGAGGGCGCACCGTATCTTGGGCAACATGCCGCCGTGAATGGTGCCATCGGCGATCAGGGCGTCCACCTGTTTGCTGTTGATGCCAGTCAACACCTCGCCGTTTTTATTCAGCAGCCCAGTGACATTGGTCAGCAGCAATAATTTTTCCGCCTGCAGAACGGAGGCAATTTTACCTGCGACCAGATCTGCATTGATATTGTAGGACGCGCCGTCGTCACCCACACCGATAGGTGCAATCACTGGAATGAAATCGCTGGCGGTAAGCATGTCGATCACATCAGTATTAATTTTGGCGACCTCGCCCACATGACCAATATCGATGATTTCCGGGGCTTCCATTTCCGGCGTTTTATGGGACACCGTCATTTTGCGCGCCTTGATCAAGTGGCCATCCTTGCCGGTGAGGCCAATCGCCTTGCCGCCAGCACTGTTGATCAGGCTGACAATTTCTTTGTTGATAGTGGCACCGAGCACCATTTCGACCACGTCCATCGTTTTGGTATCTGTCACGCGCATGCCGTTGACAAACGTGGACTGGATGCCGAGCTCTTTCAGCAGGGTGCCAATTTGCGGACCGCCGCCATGTACCACCACCGGATTGATGCCCACGAGTTTCATCAGCACGATGTCGCGGGCGAAGCTGCGCTTGAGGTGTTCGTCCACCATGGCGTTACCGCCGAATTTAATCACCAGGGTTTTGCCGGTAAAGCGTTGAATGTAGGGCAATGCCTCGGTCAATACTTTAGCGGTATTAATGGCGCCTTCGCGAGACAGGGACATGGGGGCGGCGTACTCCGGGTTTTTGCTGTTAGGTTGTTAAAGGGTCGAAATTCAGGTCTGGGGCGATGGCGGCAAGCTGTTGGTGGAAAACCTGCTTGATCCTCTTCAGCGCGGCTTCCGTCGTCGCTTCGAAACGCAGGGTCAGCGCCGGGGTCGTGTTGGACGCCCGCACCAAACCCCAACCATCGGCAAAATCCACCCGCAAGCCGTCGATGGTAATGAGTTTACCATCTTCAAACTGGCCATGGTCGATGATCTTTTTCACCACCTCGAATTTATCCCCATCGGCGATTTTTAATGTGATTTCCGGTGTGCTTATGGACGACTCCAGGTCCGCTACCAATTCGTCGAGGCTTTGTTCGCGCAGGGTTAGCGTCTCCAGCAGTCGGGCCGCAGCGTAGAGCCCGTCGTCAAATCCAAACCAGCGGTCGTTAAAAAACAGGTGGCCGCTAAATTCACCGCCGATGGGTGCGCCCGATTCGAGAATTTTATTGCGTATGTGAGCGTGGCCTGTGCGCCACATGACCGGGCGACCACCGTACCCAGCTACTAGCGAGTTGAGGCGTCGGGTAGATTTCACGTCGTAGACTACGTCTGCTCCGGGATGTCGTTTGAGAATATCCCGGGCAAAAACCATCAGTAGTTCGTCGGGCCAAACAATCTGACCGGTTGCCGTTACTGCCACAATACGGTCGCCGTCGCCGTCCAGCGCGATACCGAGTGCCGCTTTCTGGTGTTTCACCATGGTGATTAAATCCGCCAGATGAGCGGGCACGGTGGGATCGGGTGCATGATTGGGGAAGTTGCCGTCCACTTCACAATACAGCGGCGAGACCTGACAACCGAGGGCTTCCAGTAGCGGCACTGCGATCGGTCCGGCAACGCCGTTAGCGCAGTCCAGCACCAGGTGCAGATTCGCCACAGGTGTCACATCCTTGAGCACTGCGGCGGTATATTCGGCCACGATAGAATGCTGGCTGAGTTGACCCTTGCCCTGCGCCCACTTACCGTCGAGCATTTGCTGCCGTAGCAGCGTGATGTCGTCGCCACTGATAGCGCGGTTGCCGAGCACGAACTTGAACCCATTGTATTTCCCGGGGTTGTGGCTCGCGGTTACCATCACGCCAGACTTAACGCGGCTGAGTTGATGCAGCGCGAAGTTGAGTAGCGGCGTCGGAATCTGACCCAGATCGATAACATCGCAGCCAGTGCTGAGCAGGCCCTGGATTAGCGCGGCGCTCAGGGCCGGGCTGGAATTGCGGCCATCCGCGCCAACCGCAATTGCGACCTCGCCCTGGCTTAGAACCCGCGAACCCAGTACCTTGCCCAGGTCTTCGGCGAACCGAGGGGTGATTTCCTGGCCAGCCAGTCCGCGAATATCGTAGTTCCTAAAAACGGATTCTGGCCACAGGTTGGGCTCGGAGGCGGATGCTGGTTTCACGATCGGCCGCGGCGCGGCGCTGGGGAGCGACGCGCCTGCAGTAGATTGAGTGCCGTTGTCGCCATGGGTGGGCGGGTCCAGGTCGAAAATATCGTCCTGACCAACGTTACCTTCTTTTTGTTCATCCGTTTTCGTATCGACACTTAAAATGGTATCCGCCGCGACTGTTTTATCAGCGACGGACGGGGTTGGTTCATCGGGTTCGGCAAGCTGCCGTGAGGAATCCAAAGGGGTCATTTTGTCGCTCCGCAACGCGGCGAAACTCTGGCGTCCCCGACGCAGCCCAACCCGTACAATTAAGATCACCAACAGCACAACAATCACCGTTGCGGTCGCGGTGGCCAGGGCAAAAGGCCCGAGTTCGGTCTGGGCCTGATCGCGCACCTGCGGTGCCGCAGAAAACACCACGTGCCAGGCGGGTAACTGGGTGGCTTTTTTGGCGGTAGCAATGGTTTCCTGCGCCTGGCCAGCGCTGACAAACGGCTGCGGCGCAGCAGCGCGAGCGGATTGGAATACCTGAGTAACACCGACGCGAGCTGCGGGACCGACAGCGAGTGCCGACTGTATATCGCTTACAGGCAGGCCCACCATGATCGCCCCGCTAATCTGGTCGTTGCTACTGACCGCAGTCGCCAGCAACAGGGACCAGGTGCCCGCTACTTTGACGGCCTCGGGTACGGTTGCGTCGCCGTTGAGTGTGCGGCGCAGCAAATCCAGTGCGGCGAAATTATTGCCCTGATCGGGGAGCGCCGCACCGACAGGGATAATCTGTATATCGATGGCACTGGGGAAGCTGCGGCGTAGCTCCGCCTGCCAGTTGTCGAGAGCTGCGGTGTTCTGTGACGCAAGATCGCTGGCGAGGGTATGATTGCTGCCAATTTCCACGAGTTGCTGGGCCAGGTTGCGCGCATAGTGCGATACCGCTGCCGCCTGTTGTTCGGCGTACGTCCTGGTGATTGACTGAACCTCTCCGAGGCGTGGTGCGACCACCATCACCCGATAAAGCTGCCCACAGATGATCGCCAGTATGAACAGCATGCCCACAACACAGCCGATCAGCCACGCATGCTGGCGGAGTGGTTTCAGCAATGGTTGAAGTGATACGGATAGTTTTATTTTTTGCAAAATGATTTCCGAAAATTAGCGAATATGTCTGTAGGTGTACAGGGCCATTTTATAGTGCGCGCGCTCAGCAGGGGACATCCCCTGTGCCTGCCTGTTCGCGCATCTGTGCGGCGATCAGTGAAACCAGCTGACTGGCGAGCGTTGACTTGCTCATTACCGGCAAGGCTAGCGTCCCGTTCGAGCGCACCACCAATACCTGATTTTGATCGCTGTTAAACCCGATACTGGTATCCGAGATGTCGTTTGCAATGACCATATCGAGACCTTTGCGCAGCAGTTTACTGTGGGCGTTAGCTTGCAGGTTCTCGGTTTCCGCAGCGAAACCGACGATGAAAGGTTTTTTTGCCCGCCCTGCGACGGTGGCTACGATATCCGGGTTTTTGGTTAACTCGATGGACAGATTATCCGCGTCTTTTTTGATCTTCTGGGAGGCGGCAGCAACGGGACGGTAGTCGGCTACCGCAGCGCAGGCGATAAAAATATCGGCCCCGTCAATCTGTGCCAAGGTGGCATCCAGCATTTCTGCGGCGCTGGTAACACTAATTACCGTGACCCGATCCGGTGCCGTCAGCGCCACCGGACCACTGATCAAAATCGTTTGCGCGCCAGCTTCCGCAGCGGCTTCCGCTAGCGCATAGCCCATCTTGCCGGAGCTGTGGTTGGAGATGTAGCGCACCGGGTCGATGGCCTCACGCGTCGGCCCAGCGGTTATCACCAGCTTTTTGCCCGCCAGGGTGCCCGTGGCAAAAATACCGCAAACATCTTCAGCCAGGGCGTCGGGGTCGCGCATGCGCCCCGGTCCAATATCGCCACAGGCCTGATACCCTGCGGCGGGGTTAAACAGGTGCATGCCACGCTCGCCAAGGGTCGCGATATTGTCCTGGGTAGAGGCTTTAGCCCACATCGCCTGGTTCATGGCTGGGGCGATGGCAACCGGCCCGAGGCTGGCCAGACAAACAGCGCTGAGCAAGTCACCACCCTCGCCGTGGGTGAGGCGTGCAATAAAATCCGCACTGGCGGGAGCCACCAGTATCAGGTCTGCCCAACGCGCCAGTTGAATGTGGCCCATGGCGGCTTCCGCAGCCGTGTCGAGCAGTTCGAGATGCACGGTATGTCCGGACAACGCCTGGAGCGTTAGTGGGGTAATGAACTCGGTTGCCGCAGGCGTCATCACCACGCGAACATCGGCACCAAGTCGTTGCAGGCAACGAACAAGCTCCGCACTTTTGTAGGCGGCGATACCCCCGGTTACGCCGAGCACGATGCGTTTGTTAGTCAGTGAGCCCATGATGTGTCTACAATAATTGTCGAGTAGCGCTAAGATAACACCGGTACAGGGATTTTCGAAGCGACACAGGAGGTGACGGTGGCCATAAAGAACTGGCCCGAGGGGGAGCGACCTCGGGAAAAGCTACAACGCAGGGGTGCAACGGCCCTGTCGGATGCAGAATTACTCGCCATATTTTTGCGCACCGGGTACGCCGGACAGTCGGCGGTGGATCTCGCGCGAGACTTGCTGGCCCGTTTCGGCGGGCTTGGCCCGCTACTGGCGAGTGACACCAAAACGCTGTGTGCCGAAAAGGGCCTGGGGCGAGCCAAGTGCGCGCAATTGCAGGCGGTGGTTGAACTGGCGCAAAGGCATATAAGTGAAAAGCTGGAGCGGGAAGCGGTATTTACCACACCCGGTGCGGTCGCGGCCTATCTGCGCACCAAGCTGCGGGGTCAGTCCCGCGAAGTTTTCTCCGCGCTGTTTCTGGACACCCGCCATCGACTGATCGCGGACGAGGTGCTGTTTCAGGGGACTTTGGATGGTGCTCAGGTGTACCCCAGGGAAGTCGTGAAACGCGCCCTCTACCACAATGCCGCAGCGGTGATCTTTGCGCACAATCATCCTTCGGGAGTTGCCGAACCCAGCGGGGATGATATTCGCATTACTCAGCGGCTGAAAGAGGCCTTGTCGCTGATCGACGTTCGCGTGCTCGACCATCTGGTGGTGGGGGCTGGTGACACCGTCTCGTTGGCCGATCGGGGGCATGTGTAAGGGAATCTGGATTTGATTTCGCGGCCCGGCTCTGGTATAAATCGCGCCTCATTTTCTGCGGGTGGTTTGCATAGTCCGGTGTACAGCCGGGGTTGGTGGTGCGGCAGTCGGTTTACGCCCCCGCCGTGTTTGCGACGATACTGCGTGAGTAAAGACGTCAGCCTGAGTCAAAACCTTAGTCAAGACCTGAGTCAAGACGTAAATTTTTAAGCTGAGCCAGAGGCAAAACCATGTCCAGAGTATGTCAGATCACCGGCAAGCGGCCGATGAGTGGTAACAATGTATCCCACGCCAAGAACAGAACCCGGCGGCGGTTCGAGCCGAACCTGCATACCCATCGGTTCTGGGTGCCCTCTGAGAACCGCTTTGTCAAATTGCGAGTCTCCAACAAGGGTTTGCGCATTATCGACAAGCGCGGTATCGATCAGGTGTTGAGCGATGTTCGGGCGCGCGGCGATAAGATCTAATCGGGAAGAATTTAACAGTTTCACGAGGGTTAACTAATGGCCAAGTCAAATCGCGACAAAATAAAGTTGGTGTCCAGCGCGGGTACGGGACATTACTACACCACCACCAAAAACAAACGCACCATGCCGGAAAAAATGGAGATCAAGAAGTTCGATCCCGTGGTTCGCCAGCATGTTGCTTACAAAGAAGCGAAAATCAAGTAGCTGTGGGTAACCGACAGCACCTGGTTTGTAAAGAGACAGGTTTCGAATAAACATTTTCGAATAAACAGATTGGTGTGCAAACAAAAAACCCGGCTGAAGCCGGGTTTTTTGTGCTGGGTTCAATGTCTTATCGCACACCGGTCGCCAAGGAAATATCCAGAACACCCGCCTCTCGTGCCTGGTCAGAAATTCTGACATAGGTGTCCGTTTTAGATTTCGGGTGGGCCTGAATGACGACCTTGGCCTCGGGGTTTTCCGCGTGCAGCCG
>JBFJKD010000003.1:0-28093 GCA_041635095.1 Porticoccaceae bacterium | reverse complement strand
GTTGTTGTGGGCCGCGTCACTGGTAACTCTGGGTTATATGCTGGTGTACGGACAGGAATTCTCGCAAAGCGTAATTTTTACGCTGTTTGAATCCAACACTGCCGAGTCGAGTGAATATTTACAGGTCTATTTCCAATGGTGGATGCTGTTGGTATTTACGCTGTACACCGCGCTGCCGGTCTGGCTTTGGTTCCAGTTGCGACCGGTGCGGCTTACCGTTGGCCGACGCCTGGCGACAGTGGGGTTGTGCGCGACCGTGACCCTGTATCCCCTGGTGATGCCGATGCTCAAAGGTGCGCTGTTCGCGGACGCCTTCGACCACTTTACCACCCGGCTGGAACCGGCCGCCCCGTGGCAGATGGTCATCGGCTATGCCAAATACCGGCAACAGCTGGACGGGGTGAACGCTTTGTTAGCGAAAAATAGCGCCACGGCGCAGCTCACAAATCTGGTTGACCAAAACGCCGATAAACCCGTGACCCTGGTGCTGGTGATTGGTGAATCCACCAATCGCGAGAGGATGAGTTTGTATGGCTACGGACGTAAAACTACGCCCAAATTAGACGCCATGCGCAACGACTTGATGGTGTTCGACAATGTTATCACCCCGCGACCCTATACCATTGAGGCGTTGCAGCAAGCGTTGATAATGGGCCAGCAAAGTCATCCCCTGGCCGAACTCTCCCAACCCACGCTGGTCGACCTGATGCAACAGGCAGGTTACGAAACGTTCTGGATCACCAACCAGCAAACCATGACCCGACGCAACACCATGCTGACGTTCTTTTCCGCACAGGCCGACCATCAGACCTATCTGAACAACAATCGCACCCAGAATGCGGAGCAATACGACGGCGCGGTGGTGGCACCCTTTCAGCAGGCGCTGGCCCATCCCGCCAGGCGCAAGTTTATCGTGGTTCATTTACTGGGTACGCACATGAGTTACCGCTACCGCTATCCGCCGACATTCGATCAATTTACGGATGGCGCAGGTATCCCGCCCTGGGTGACCAGCGATGAAGAGGCGATGTACAACAGCTACGACAACGCCGTGCTGTATAACGATAGCGTTGTGGCATCGTTAATTGAGTCCTTCAAGGGAGCGGGCTCCAACGGCTTTTTACTGTATTTTTCCGACCATGGGGAAGAAGTGTACGACGACCCCGAGCGTGCGTTTGTCGGTCGCGATGAGGCTGCACCTACGGCGGCAATGTATACCGTCCCCTTTGTCCTGTGGCGCTCGGTAAGCTGGAAGGCGGGTAACGCTGAGATCGACGACGAGTGCATCCACCGTCCTTACAGTATCGCCTACCTGATCGACTCAATCGCCGACCTGGCGGGCATCACCGCACCTGCCCTCGATACGAGACGGAGTATCGTCAACCGCCATTTTGAATATCCGGTGCTACTGGTCGGGAACCCCGATGCGCCCCGTGACGTGACTCGCCATCCGATGCGGGATTTACTTTTGCCGACCGAAGGCTGAGCAGGCGGGACATTTGCAAAGCATAAAAACGCAACTATCCTAAAGGGGTTTAGCGCGGAAAGGGGTTTAGCGCGGACTTGACGCTAAGCGGGGCAGGGATGGCTGGACGGTTTTCTCCGGGGTTACAACAAATCATTTTTCCTTGCCCGACGGGTGTCATGCCCGTCGATCCGCAGGGGGTGTCCGATACAAAGATGGCAAGTCATGGCATGACTCGTATTCGGCATTGTGCTGGTGGCAGGTGCGGCGCTGGCGCGCGTCAAATTCGAAGTGAAAACCCTTGAATTGGTGTTGTTGGTGTTGTTGGTGTTGTTGGTGTTACTCGCGATGGGCAAGCTGAAAATGCTGGACGCGTTTGGTGTGAAGGCGGATTTCTCCGAACTGTTTGCCGACGCCGTGCGGACACGCATTGCCGCTGAGGTGGCATATACCAGGCCCTGGATGTGGCCGTGTATTTTCGCGCAGAGCAGGAGCGCGCCTATCGGGATTTTGCCAAATGGCTAAATGAGGCTTCAGCCAGCGCGCGGGAGCAATTGAAAAAATTGCCCGGCTTTTTCGACGCGCAACTGGCGGTGACGCCCGACGCGAGTAAGCGCGAAGTGCTGGGTCGGATGAATCAATTGCGGGTCAACACCATCCCGGTGATAGATGCGCAGGTTTTTTTATTGGCACGGTCGAGCGTTCGCGTCTGACCCCCAGTCTGATCCTGGAAGTGGCCGAGTGCATCGACGCGCGGTAGGTGGATGGCGTCAGGTGGCTGGTGTCAGGTTGATCGTGTCAGATGGATGCTAGAGACAAATCAAAAAAACAAGGAGGAACACACAGTATGCGCAATCTCATCGTTTGCTGCGACGGTACCTGGAACACGCCTGATCAGGAAGAAAACGGTATTCCAGCGCCCACCAATGTGGTGCGGCTGTACAACGCGTTGGCCCGACCTGCCAACGCCGACGGCGTTGCACAGCTGACCTACTATCATCCGGGGGTCGGTACCGAAGGCACCTGGTGGCAGAAACTGGTGGGTGGTGCGACCGGTTCGGGGTTGAGTGACAATATCAAAAGCGCCTACCGCTGGCTGGCGGCCCACTATCAATCCGGAGATCGAATCTATCTGTTTGGATTCAGTCGCGGCGCCTATACGGTGCGTAGTCTGGCGGGAATGGTTGGCCAGGCCGGGCTGCTCAATGTCTCCGCAGTGGCCGATAATGATACCTGGAAGCGGGTGGAAGCGGCATTTACCAAGGGGTATGGCAAACGCCAGCCGCGGGACGAGTGGAGTAAGGATTGGGCTTTTCACTCTGCCAGCACCGGTACACCGACGGATGTGTCTGTGCATTTTCTGGGTGTCTGGGACACGGTGGGAGCGCTGGGTATTCCCAACGATATGGCGGTCCTCAATCTGCTCGACGACACCGATGATTACGCGTTTCACGACACCACCCTGGGACACACGGTGCGCCATGCGCGCCAGGCGGTGGCGGCAGATGAAATGCGGGCCAGTTTTGCGCCCACCCTGTGGGATAACCCGGATAGCCACCCGGATGTTAAACAACTGTGGTTTCCCGGCGTACACAGCGATGTGGGTGGTGGTTATGTGGAGTGCGGGCTCGCAGACGGCGCCTTAAAGTGGATGATGGATGAAGCGCAGAGTCTGGGCCTGGGTTTTCACCCGGGCCTTTATGACCAGGTTGTGCCGGACTGCCGGGGCTTGTTACACGATTCGCGCAACGGTCTGTTTAAGGTGATGCGTTCCCAGCCGCGCAGTGTGCCACAGCTTAAATCCGGCCCCGCACTGCACGACTCAATTCTCGATCGCCAGGGCAATCCGCCCATCACCCAGGGGCTTTATCGCCCCACCATTGATCTCGCCCCCGGCGCGACGCAGCGTTGTACAGTCTTCGCATCTCAGCCCTGGAACGACACGGGTATTTACCTGTACGGCGGGGCGACTTACCAGTTTTCCGCTAGCGGCCAGTGGCTGGATCGCAACATCAAATGCGGTCCGGCTGGCACCACGGACGGTAAGTTTCACGCGGGCGAAATTGTGCACCTGGCCGGTACGCTGTGGGGCAAGATCGAGTCCGGCTTCAAGCAACTCAGTGGCAATGAGGAGGCCGACTTTCGCGGTTCGCGCCGCGAGGAAACGTTGCCCTGGTTCTGTTTGGTGGGGGTCATTGCCAACGGAGCAAACCCGCAGGCGGACGGTACCCCGGCGACCCATGAGATTATTCCGATCAAGGACGGGTGCAGCTGGACCGCGAGTAAATCCGGCTACCTCTACTGTTTTGCCAACGACGCCTGGAATTTCTATAGCAATAATCGCGGCAGCGTGGAGCTGATGGTGAAGAGAACCGGATGATCAACGAGCCGGCGGATCACTCCTCATCGCGGTTGCTATTGGCCAGATCGGCGGGGTCGGAATGTCCCACATGTCGGTTGTCTCGCTGTCTGGTAGACTGGGATCAGCTGCTTTCTGACGGTTTTTACCATGGGCCAATTATAGGGTGGTGACAAGTTATTGCGTGGTGACAAGTTATTGGATGGTTACAAGTTCGCGAAATCCATCCTTTTCGCTGCGCAAGCGCGCCGCGTCGCGAAATATTGTTCCTGGCGTAGTGATAGCCTGGTACTGGTGCTGGCCGCATGCGTGGCGGGGTTCGCAGGTAATGTGGCAGCTGGATAGCGGCCTGGCCGGAATTTTTCATTACCTCGCACAGCAGGAAGCTGCCATTCGCACCAACCCGGCGAAACAGACCACCGATTTATTGCGCCGCGTATTTGGTGCGCAATAATTGAATCTGCCCCGGCCATTGAGCGGCGCATATAATCTGGATGGACGGATATGAGCAACCACCACCCGGCTACTGCCGGTAAACCCTGTATAAAAATTGTCTATTGCCCGCGTTGCAACTGGTTGCCGCGCTCCACCTGGATGGCGCAGGAGCTGCTGCACACGTTCGCCGACACGGTTGGCCAGGTGGCGCTGGTACCGGCCGAGCAAGGTGGGACATTTGAAATTTGGGTGGGCGACCAGCTGCTGTGGGAGCGTCGCCGCGACGGGGGATTTCCCGAAGTTAAAATCCTGAAACAGCGCGTCAGGGACCTGGTCGCGCCGGGCCGTGAACTGGGACACCCGGATCGCTAGTTTACTCAGTAGTTTCCGGGACCATTTTTTCGCATAATGGCCGACGGGTTTATCGGTGCGCTGTGGTGCATGTGGTGCACAGGTAGCGCGTATTAATCATAACCAGGATAAACCACTGTTGCGTGCGGTTTACGCTGCACGGCGTCAGATCAATCACCAATGTCAGGTCAATCACCAATAAGGGAACATTCCATGTCTCAGCGATTACTGCGACTCCATGAAGCAATGGTGTTACGTCATCCAGCACTGGTTCTGATGGTCGTATTTATCGCCGCTGTGGTACTGGCATTTGGCTTGCCAAACTTTAAGCTGGATGCTTCAGCAGACTCATTGACGCTGGAGCACGATACCGATCTCGACTATTTCCGCGAAGTGAACCAGCATTACGGTAGCGGCGATTTTCTGGTGGTGACCTTTACGCCCCGCAACATGGACCTGTTCTCCGACGCCGCGTTAGCTGCCCTGAAATCTCTGACCGAAGATTTGTCTCGAGTGGACGGTGTGGTGGGGGTTAATTCCATTATCACTGTGCCCCTGTTGTACAGCCCGAAGGTGGCGGTTGCAGAACTCAACGACGAGCCGCGCACGTTGCTGAGCGCCGGCACAGATCGCCAGCTCGCTAAACGGGAATTTCTGGAGAGTCCGATTTACCGCGATCTGATTCTGGGGCCGAACGGTCAGACCACGGCCGTACTGGCGACTATTCAGCTCGATCAACGCTATACCGAACTGGTGCGTGAACGGGACGCGCTGCGTTTGAAAAGGGATACCACGGGCCTTACCCCGGAGGAACAGCAGGAGCTGGACCGGGTTAGCCAGGAGTTTCTCGACTACCGCACCGCGCGCGCCGCCGCTGAACATAGACGGGTGCAGGAAGTGCGCTCGGTGTTGCACAAATACCGGGAGAATGCCGAAATTTTTCTGGGCGGACCGAGCATGGTGACCGCCGATATGATCGATTTTATCAAGAGCGATCTCAAAATTTTCGGTATTGGCATTATTCTGTTTATTATCGTTACGTTGGCGGTGATTTTTCGTCAGGTGCGCTGGGTGGTTCTGCCGCTACTGGTGTGCGTATTATCGGTGACCATGGTGTTGGGCTGGCTGAGCTGGATCGACTGGCGGTTAACGGTTATTTCATCCAACTTTGTCGCGTTATTACTGATATCTACCCTCGCTCTCACCATTCACCTGATCGTGCGCTATCGAGAATTACTCCGCGATCGGCCAGATGACGAGCTGATAAATCTGGTGCGAGAAACTGTGTCGTCGATGGCTCGGCCCTGTCTGTACACGGTACTTACCACCATCGTTGCGTTTCTGTCGCTGGTGGTCAGCGATATTCGGCCGGTGATAGATTTTGGCTGGATGATGACCATCGGGCTGGCGCTGGCGCTGGTGCTCGCCTTTCTGGTCATTCCCGCTGGCATGATGTTGACCGGCAAGGGTGCCAACAATGATGGTGATGATAACTCCGCCTCCCTGACGCAGCACTTTTCCCGATTTACCGAACGCCATGGCAATGTTCTGTTGGTATTGGCGCTCACCATCGCGCTGGTGTCGGCGTATGGGGTCACTCTGCTGAAGGTGGATAACCGTTTTATCGATTACTTCCGTGCCGACACCGAAATTCATCAGGGCCTGGCGGTTATCGATGCCAATCTGGGGGGTACCACGCCCCTCGATATTATTATTCAGGCACCGAGCTTTGACCCACCCGCCCTGGATGTGGCTGCCAATGCGGGCGATCCCTACGGCGGTGGCGATGCGTTTGACGATAGCTTCGGCGACTCGCAAGCCACCGAGGAGAGTGCCTATAGTGACGGGGGCGACGCGTTTGAGGACGACGCATTTGGTGATGCGTTTGGCGATGACGACGCAGAGGATGCGCCGCAGAACAGCTACTGGTTTACCACTGCCGGCCTGGACGACCTGGAAAAATTACACGCCTTTCTCGAATCCCTGCCCGAGATTGGCAAAGTCAATTCCCTGGTGACGGCGTTTCACGTGGCCAACGATTTAACCGGTCATCGCCTCAACGATTTTGAGCTGGCCGTAATGCGCCAGAATATGACTCCGGCAATCAATAATTTTCTGATTGCGCCTTACATTAACGACGCCCGGAACGAAACCCGCGTCACCATGCGCACCGTGGAAACCCAGGGCGACTTACGGCGTGCGGAACTGCTGGCCGAGATTGAGAACTTTCTGGTAGAGGATTTGCAATTGGCGCCGGATCAATACCGGCTGACCGGGTTGATGGTGTTGTATAACAATATGTTGCAAAGCCTTTTCTATTCCCAGATCGTCACTCTGGGCGCGGTGTTTTTCGGCATTATGCTGATGTTTTTGGTTCTGTTTCGGTCGTTAAAAATCTCCCTGATAGCGATTCTGCCAAATTTGCTGGCGGCCTCCATCGTACTGGGGGGGATGGGTATTGTCGGCATTCCCCTGGATATGATGACCATTACCATCGCCGCGATTACGGTTGGCATCGGCGTCGATCATGCGATTCATTACCTGACGCGCTTTACCCGCGAATTTGTGGTGGACAAAGATTACGTGGCCGCGATGCACCGTTCCCATGCCACCATCGGCCGTGCGCTTTTTTACACGGCGATTACCATTATTGTCGGATTTTCCATTTTGGCGTTGTCGAATTTTATTCCGTCGGTGTACTTCGGTTTATTGACGGGCGTCGCGATGCTGGCCGCTTTGCTGGGATCACTGACATTACTGCCGAAATTAATTTTGATCTTTAAGCCGTTCGGGGCAGGCCGATCAGATGGCGTGTAAGTCTGGCGCAGGTCATTGGGCGGCGAAAAAACGCCTGGCTTCCGCCAATTCCGGCCGTGCGCTGTCGCTATCGACGGTTTGCGCTTGCAGCTGAGTGAAGTACTCGCGAGCTAAATGATTGTTTCCCGAAGCGGCAGCGGCGCGCGCGGCGCCGGATAGTCCGTGGTAACGGTTGGGGTCCCGTTGCAGTGATCGCACGTATTCATTCAGCGCCGCAGCGGGTTGTTGCAGTTCCAGCAGCATATCGCCGAGCAGTTCCCGCGAGGGCACGACATTACCCGGAGTGACGGGGTGTTTATCGCTGGCATCCTCAGCGGTGGCGGCCGCGCGCATCAATCCCAGTGCCACATCTGGCTGTCCCTCGGCGAAGGCGATCCAGGCGTCTACCGCCTGGATCTGAATATCCGTTTGTGTGGGCCAATAGCCGAGATTGGCGGCGCGCATCTGGTCGTTCAGAGTTTGCAGTCGCGCCACGCTACTCCGCGCCGCGTCAATATCCCCGCTGCGCGCCGCGCCCAACCCCCGTGCGAACACCAATATGGATTCGGCCTGGGGAAATTTTTCCCAGCCCATATCGGCGGGAGATAACGTCAGTGCCGCGGCCTGCGGCCAATCCTTGCGCTCCAGTGCGAAGCGCGCCGGTATAGCCGCCAGTGCGTAGGCTGCGGCAAAATTTTCCACCTGAATTTTCTTTATGGCCTGAGTTTCTTCCAGAATAGCCTGTGCGGCGCGGTCCTGAGCCTGCTGCAGATGCGCAAACAGCATGTAATCCATGGCGTGCAGGGCGTTGTAGTTACCCAGCGTCAGTGTCGCAGCGTCGAGTTCGGCGCGCGCGGCGTTATAGGAGGCGCGATTGCTGGTGACCATATCCGGCCACAGCCCAACGCGTGAAAAAATGTGGGAAGGCATATGCAGCGCATGGGGTACGGACGGCGCGATGCCGGCATACGTGCGGGCGGCGGGCAGTGCCCTGGTAGCGAGTTCACTGTAGTCGTTGGTGTGAATAACGTAGTGGGCGATGCCGGGGTGCCTGGGGTATTTAACGAATAATGGCTCGAGAATGGCCATCGCCTGTGACTGTTTCGCAAAGGTTTTGTCCGCCGGATCAATATCGAAATTAATGGCTAATGCCTGCAGGATTTTGGCCTCGTCATCTTGCGGGTAGCGTTCGGCAAGGCTGGTCATGGCGCGCACGTAGTCGGCAACACGTTGCGCGAAGGAGACGGTTTGCCAATTATGAAAGAATATCCCTTGGGCGGCTATATAGTCCCTTTCCCGGGCGCTGTTCGCGCCAGTGTTGTGTGCTAGTTGCGCGTGTACAGCGCCGAGTTTTGCCGCACCGGGATTGGACGACCAGGTAAAAGGGTTGCCCATCGACGCGAAGGCCAGACCCCAATGGGCCATACCGCATTCGGGATCAAGTTCCAGCACCGTTGCAAACGACGCCTGTGCGGGGCTGTACCAGAACGAATGCAGCAGCGCCATGGCGCGATTGAATTCGGTTTGTGCAGCAGGTATGCAGGTGACTGGAAAATTCACTTCGCCGAGCGTTTCGACGGCCGCGGTGGCGGCAGCGTCGTGGTCGTGCGCCTGAACAGCACTTGCGCAGAGGCTAAACAGCAGTACCGCGAACCGTTTTTGTATGTTTGTCATTAAAGTCATGTGATGTCTCCGTATCGGTAGCAGATCAGCCGACGAATGTGGTGTCCATCTGTGCCGCCCTTTAGTAAAACGGCAACCTTCAACATAGTACCAACTACCATAGTACCAACTAACAGCCTCAGCGGTTTAGTTGGCATATATAGCTTATTTTGCATTAGTCAGCGGGGATCAAAAACCCCCTCGGTTCCGGCACTCGATACTGGCACTGCGGAACGCTGGTGGCGATATGTCAATTGCTCCATGTTATGCACGGTCACTTTTGATGCGACGCCTGACGCCGCCGGTATCGGTGAATTAATTTATAAGTGCCGCGGTGCGAAGTCGCAGGTTATGGGCAATTTTTCCAGGCCCCTGAAACTCAGGCTGTCGATCCAGTCCGGCTCGCCGCCACTTAAGCGGGGGTTGAGCAGGCGCTGCGCAAAAATCGGGAACGCTATACGCCCTTCGAGGCGCGCCAGCGGTGCGCCAATACAGAAATGAATACCGTGTCCAAACGCGAATTGCCCAATCGACGGGTTGCCAGGCACCACTCTGCGAATGTCGAATTGCTGGGGGTCGTTAAATATCTGCGGATCGCGGTTGGCGGCGTTTATCATGGCGAAAACCCGTTGACCGTGGGCGATGTGGTGACCGCGAAAGTTGATGTCCGCGCTGGCGACGCGAGTGACAGCAGCATTGGGGCCATCGTGGCGCAGTACTTCCTCCACCACCTGCTCGCCGAGTTGCGGATGGCGGTGCAGATCAGCCAGCTGGTCCGGGTGTTTGAGCAAATAATAGAGACCGGTGGCCAATAAATTGCTGGTGGTTTCGTGACCGGCAAACAACAATTGAATGCAGGTGGCGATAAGTTCCCGGTCGTTTAACACTTTGCCTTCGTCTTCGGCGCGAATCAGTGCGGTGATCATATCGCTGCGGGGTTGGCGTCGCCGCTCGGCTATGAGCTCGCGAAAGGCATCACTCATCTGCGCGGTTGCGGCTTCCGCACGCACGTACTTGTCCGGTGTCACCCGCGCACCGCCGACGAATAGCCCGATTTCGTCCGACCATAGTTTAAAATTATGAATTTCTGAACTCGGCGCGCCGAGCATTTCCATGATGACTGACGCGGGAATACGGAAAGCAATATCGCGCACAAATTCGATTTCTGTCTGGTGTGCCACCGTGTCGATGACGTCGTGGACAATTTCCGCAATGCGTGGCGCCATACCGTTTATCGCCCGCGAAGTAAAACCGCTGTTCAGCAAACGGCGCAAACGAGTATGGTCCGGTGGGTCGAGAAATACGGTCCACAGTCCCACCGAGGATTCAAGATTTACCACACACGCCCGTTGTTCGGTGTGCATCGATTGGAAAAACGGTTTCATGCGCTCTGAAGAAAAACGCTTGTCGAGCAAGATGGCCTTGCAATCTTCGAAGCGCGTAACCACCCAGCCGTTGAGTTTGACGCTCCAGTAGATGGGTGCTTCCTGTTGCAGGCGGGCAAACAACGGGAACGGGTTATTGATCGTTTCCCGTTGCGTGGGGTCATACTCCAGCTCGGCGTTCGGTTGGTGGGTGGTCGTGGTCATCATCAGCTCTCCACTCTGGTATCCGTTTTCGCATTCGTCCGCTGGCGGCAGGGGACGAGATTGCCGACAGCGCACTAGCAGTGCACCATTAGAGACGTTATCGGTAGCAATGTTAAGCTGTTCGACAGCTGAAACCCAGATTATAAGTATTTCCTGGTGGGCGGAGTCGGGTTTTCGTCCCTGGTCGTGGGAGCTAGTTGCCATGCTATACCGATTGTTGGCTGATGGGGTGCTGGTCCTGCATTTGCTGTTGATTATCTTTGGCCTGTTGGGCGGGCTGTTGTATTTCTGGCGTAAATGGATACTGGTGTTACATGTGCCGCTAGCGGTGTGGATTTCGCTGATTGAGTTTTTTGGCTGGGTGTGTCCGTTAACGCCGCTGGAAAACAGTTTGCGCATGGCGGGTGGCGAGGCCGGTTATGACGGTGGCTTTATCGAGCACTATCTGAGCCCGCTGATTTATCCGGCAGGGCTGACCCGCGATCTACAGTTGCTGTTGGGTGTGATTGCAACGGGTACCAATCTGATGGTGTATAGCCTGATAG
This sequence comes from Porticoccaceae bacterium, assembly GCA_041635095.1. Taxonomy (GTDB): domain Bacteria; phylum Pseudomonadota; class Gammaproteobacteria; order Pseudomonadales; family Porticoccaceae; genus JBFJKD01. Next base: position 16,891 of record JBFJKD010000003.1, on the reverse strand, counting down.
TGCGCCACTGGTGCGCTATTCGGCGCGCAGTGCGTCCACTGGATTAAGTCTGGCGGCGCTGCGGGCGGGAATGACCCCGGCGAGCAAACCAATAGTAGCCGCTACCAGTAGCGCGATTACCAGATACATGGGGTTGATCAAAAATGGAAGGTTGGGCACGGCCAGACTAAACCCGACCAGAATAATACCCAGTAGTGCCAGTCCCATCAGCCCCCCCAGTAACGCGATAACCACCGCTTCACCGAGGAACAACCCCAGGACCTGTCGTTGGCTGGAGCCGAGGGCGCGCAGCAAGCCGATTTCGCCAGTGCGTTCGCGCACGGTAGTGGTCAAAATGGTGGCAATACCCACTGCGCCGACCACCAGAGAGATCGCCCCCAATGCCGCCACGCCGACGGTTAATACCGATAATACATTGCCCAGGGTGTCGAGCATTTCATCCTGGGTGGTGAGGGTAAAATCCTCGTCGCCATGACGCTCGATCAACTGGCGGGTAATTGCCCGAGCCACTGCGGCGGACGAACTGGTCTCGGAAAATGTCACATCGATTTCCATCAAGCCCGCGCGATTAAACATCTGCAACGCCTGATCGACAGGAATATAGACGATGTCATCCATATCAAAGCCCAGCATCTGACCTTTCTGTTCGATCACACCGACCACGCGAAAGCGCAGCCCGCCGACGCGAATAAATTCGCCCAGGGGGTTCTGGTTGCCAAATAACTCCTGGCGCATGGTATAGCCGAGTACCGCATAGGGACGGCTGCGGCCGCTTTCATCGTCGGGTAAAAATCGTCCCAGGGAAAGTTTGAAATGCCAGGCTTCGGGCATTTGCGCGCCGACACCCAGAATATCGCTATTGCGTTGGCGCTGCCCAGCCTCAATGGTGCCGGTGCCCTGCACCACACCAACCACCTGTTCGACGCCGCCAAGGGCGCGCAGTGAGTCGGCGTCCGCAAGGCTCAGGGGGCGCACGGTGGATAGTAATCCGCCGACACCGTGGGTGACATTTTTGCCGGGATGGATGGCGATGATACGGGTGCCGAACTGGGAGAATTGATTCAGCACGTACTGCTCTATACCGCCGCCGATGGCGGTCAGCAGGGTCACGGCAGTGATACCGATGGCGATACCAAGCGCGGTCAACAGACTTTTACTCAAGTTGTGGGCTACCGAGCTCCACACCAGCTTGAACGCATCCTGCCCCCTCATATCTGCCTGCTCACGAATACGTGCTCAATTTTATGTCGCCCGTTTATTTTGCAGTGCGTCGAGTGGTGCCAGGCGGGCGGCTTTCTGGGCTGGCAACAGCGCAAACAATAACGCGGTTGCCAGCGCCAGCAGCACTGAGCCGATTTGGGCCCAGGCGGGAGTGGTGAACGCAATCGCGGGGTACAGGGAGCGGGCAACGAATAACAGCGCCTGGCTGATGATCAGGCCAAGTAATGCACCGCACCCCGCCATCATCCCGGCTTCGGTAAGAAAAATTAAACGTACGGTGTGTTCTGGCGTTCCCAGTGCTTTGAGCAGCCCGATTTCCTCGGTGCGTTGGCTGACGGTAATCAGGGTCACATTCATAATCAGAATGCCGGCTACCAGCATGCTGATGGCCGCGATACCGGTGACCGCCAACGTCATCACGTCGAGTACCCCCGCGAATGCCGACACCAGGGAATCCTGCGTAATCAGAGAGACATCTTCCTCGCCACCGTGTCGCTCGCGCAACAGGTTAGTCAGCGTGGTGCGACTGCCAGCCAGGTTGTCCAGCGAGCGCAGCTCGACAAAAATACGAAACAGGCCCTGCTGATTAAACAGGGCCTGGGCGCTGGCAACTGGAATAATCATCACCTCGTTCATGTCGAAGCCGAGGCCCTGACCCTCTGAATGCAGAATGCCGATAACACGAAACCGTCGCTCCCCGGCGCGCACCCACTCGCCCAGTGCGGGTTGAGTGCCAAACAGTTCCCTGCGCAGCGTCGGACCGAGAATGCACACCGCTTCGGCCTGATCGAGGGCGAGCGAGGGTAAGGCCTTACCGCTGGCAATATGTAATTGCCGAATACGGAAAAAAGCGAGATTGGTGCCCACTGTAAAGGCCTCGCGGCTGATCGCGCCGCGGGATATTTGTGCATTACCGGCAATCAGGGGCGCCACATCGCTAACCATCGGCAGGCGTTTTAAGGCGGCGGCATCCTGCAGGGTAAGATCTCTGGGGGTTTCCCCGGTGACGGGCGGCATACCGCCGGTGGTTTCTTTTTTGCCGGGCAGGATAATCAGGACATTTTTGCCGAGAAAATCGAATTCCCCAAGTACGTAACGTTTGCCACCTTCCCCCAGACCGGTGAGCAGGTTGATGGCAATAACGCCGATGGCAATCGCCACCAGCAGCATCGCCGAGCGCATCGGCTGGCGGTAAATAACCTGCAGGTTGAAGTTGAATAGATCAAGGGCGCGCATGCGCTTCGCGCTCTGGTCGATTCGCGGATGAGCCTGCCCCGGACAATGGTTGCGCTGGCCCGGAATCGGAATGCACTCGCCCGTCGAGCATTTTCAGGCGCCGTTGTGCGCGGGCGCCAATGGCGTCGTCGTGGGTCACTACCAGTAGCGTGATGCCTTCGTCATTTAGCTCCTCCAGTAGAGCGATTACCTCTCCACCGGATACCGAGTCCAGATTGCCGGTGGGTTCGTCGGCGAGGATCAATTGCGGTTTCATAATGATCGCGCGGCCGATGGCGACCCGTTGGCGCTGTCCGCCGGACAACTGATGGGGCGCGTGCGCGGCGCGCTCACTAAGCCCCAGGCGATCGACAATCGCATCCACCTTGCGGCGGCGTGACGGCGGCGGTTCGCCTGCCAGAACCAGCGGCAATTCAATATTTTCCCAGGCGCTCAGGCGCGCTATCAGGTGATAGCTCTGGAACACAAAACCAATCTGTTGCCGGCGCAAACCCGCGCGTAGTTCTTCGCTGAGGATAGTGGTGCTGACGTCGCCGAGACGGTAGGTGCCGGAGTTGGGGTTGTCCAGCAGGCCGAGAATATTGAGCAGGGTTGATTTGCCGGATCCGGAAGGGCCCATTACCGAAAGATATTCGCCGCGCGCGATATTCAGATCGATGTGATCGAGAGCGTGCACCGCCTGATCGCCGGCGAAAAAGGTACGACATAACTGCTGTAATTCAATCATGGCGGGGGAGTTGTGACAGGGTCTTGCGATTCAACTTTTGCGCCGGCGACGGCACCGGGTGTATCCAGGGACAAAAGTATTTGTTCGCCCTCGGTGAGACCCGCGGCGACTTCAGTATATGTCCAGTTGCTGATTCCAGGGGTAAATACTCGCGGTTCGAGTCGGTTATTCTGCGGGTTAAACAGCAGCACACGATTACCGTCGGAGATCGCTTCGGTCGGAATCCTCGACACATCGGTGCGTTGCTCTAACATAATTTCCAGGTCGGCGCTGTAGCCAACCAGCAAGTGAATATTCTCGGGCAATGTGTCGAAGGTCGCGTCGATATCCACAGTGCGCGCCTGCTTTTCCAGTTCCTGCACATAGGGGGCGATACGGGTCACTCGACCAGCGAAACTCGTGCCGCGAAACGCGTCGAGAGAAATGCGTACCGGCATATCGAGGGCAATAGCGGCGGCGTCAACTTCATCAATGGGCGCGGATATGTACAGGCAGTTATCCGCAATCAGATCGATTGCGGGGGGCGTCGGAATGCCAGGAGGCGACGGGGTAATATATTCGCCCACCTCGCCGTTTACTTCCGCGATAATACCCGCAAAGGGTGCGGTCAAACGGGTTTTGGCATACAGGGTTTGTTGTAGTTCGGCAAAGGCCTCGGCGACTTCTACCCCGGCTTCCGCCTTACGGCAGGAAACGGTGCTTATGCTGGCGCGGGTTTGTGCGCTGTCCACGCGGTCTTCCGCGATCAGTTTGCGGGTTGCCAGGCCTTGCACCCGTTTGAGCTCGCGTTGTGCTAACGCGGCGTCGTAACAGGCTTCCTGAACAGCAGCCCTGGCGACTGTCAGTTTGGCGCTGGCCTCGGACACCCGGGCCTTCTGATCTTCGTTCCAGAGTTCCAGTAGCACCTGCCCCTGTTGTACCCGGTCACCCTCATCCACCAGCAGTTGGCCCACCTGACCACCCATGGGGGGAGACAGGCGCGAACGCTGACAGGCTTTGACGGTGCCCGCCCGGGTGTTGGCCACCGTGGCTTCCACATTGCCCCGCTCCACAGTAGTCAGGCGCACGACGACAGGTTCAACCGCGGCCAGGCGCCAATAGAGCAGGCCTGCCAGGCAGACAAGGAGAATGACGGTAATAGCTTTTTTCAATGTGGTCACTTCAGGTTCCGTTCAGAACGTTCCAGCTACTCTGAGTTCAGCGCAAAAAGTGCAAATTCCGTGGACGGTGGCGGTATTCGTGTCACAGGGAATTTTTTCAGATTAACTACAACCGGGAGTTGATGCAAAACAAACGATGCGCGCACGGCAGCTGAGTGCGTCCACGAGGGTTGGCCGGGTAGTAACGGTGTGTCGGTTAATGCTGGCTTATTCCCGCAAAAATTCCAGATGTAGCCGGTTAAACGCCTCGGGCTCCTCCCATTGTGGCCAGTGGGCGCTGTTTTCCAGAACCACGAGGCGCGCGTCGGGAATATGCTGCATCGCCTGTTCCGCCAGTGCAACCGGCTGTCCCGGGTTGTGCCGTGTCCACAGCACCAGAGTCGGGCATTGAATTTTTTGCATGGCGGCTGGATTGACCCAACGTTCACACCAGGCGTCATCGCCAATGCCGCCGAGCACGGTATTGGCGATTTTGCCCATGATCGGCAACATGCCCGGTTGTGCGTAGATTTGGTAACGAATATCTACCAGTTCCGCAGTCAGGGTTTTGTCCGGTTCTGCCATCAACCACGCCATTCTGGCCTGCACGGCCTCTTTGCTCAGGTGGCCGGCCGCCTTGCGGGAGCGCTCCAGAGCATCTTTGAGTTCCGCTCGGCCGTGGGCATTGGGTGCAGCGAGAATGCCAGTATTCATCACCAGTTTTTTGACCCGCTCCGGATAGCGAATGGCGGTCCACGCCGCCACCATGGCCCCCAGGGACTCCCCGGACAACAGTGCCTGCTGTGCGCCGATCACATCGAGCAGGGCGATTAGATGGTCGGACCAGAGATCGATGTTGTAGTCGATATCCGGGCGATCGCTATAACCGTGCCCCAGCATATCAATGGCCAGCACCCGGAAATGTTCGGCATGGGCGGCGAGGTTGCGCGTATAAGCTTCGGCATGGCCGCCGGTACCATGCAGAAATATCAGTGGTTCGCCCTCGCCAGCTTCGAGCACGCGTATACGATACTCTCCGACCCGGTAATAAGTTTGGCAAAACTTGAGACCCATCAGGTCAGGCCATACGGCTGTCATTGGGAAACCTCAGATGGTGGGTTGGTGAAAGCAGATGATGCCCCAGGACAGTTGTTGCTCCGGAGCATATCCGTTACCTGCATCGCTTTTATAAATACTGCTTAGAACAGTAACTGGTACGAATAGTACAGCATCAGTACGACTTGCACCGTAAACAGCGTGGCACGCACCAATACCATCGGTACGCTGGTGGAAATCATATGTACCACGGACTGGGCGATGCGGCTGTACAGAACGTACATCGCGGTTCCTTCCATAATACTTAGCTGGTTGGATAAGCCGGCCGCAATCACCAGTGCTGCAAAAATTGGCAGCAATTCCAGGCAGTTCAGGTGCGCCCGGGTAAAACGCTTGCCGAAACCGGGTAGATCGTCCCCCGAAGCGTTGAATTGATTGAGGGGTATTTTGGCCCCACCAAATGCATTGGCGAGTCGTACGTTGACCAATCCGAAGGTCAGTAAAACCGTCCATCCCGCAAAACCGGCTAGTGCGACGAGTGCTGGGTTCATTGCTTCCACGATATTCCTCCTGACTATTGTTATATTGGAACGACCGATCTTACTGGATGTATATTCTCCCGTAAATGGCGATTGCGATTGGCGGCAGTAAAACAATTGCGTGCAGCCCGACAAAAGCGCGCTGCGGCTGACGGGCATCGATCGGCACCCTATACTGGTCTGGTGGTCTGTTATATCTGGTGAACGCACAATGGTTTTTCCGGCCCCGTCGCACTTGATTGCACAGGTCGATCTGCGGAGTAGAGATTAGACATGGGAGATCAGCCAATGCAGGAAATGCCACTCTTTCCGCTACAACGTGTCCTGTTTCCTACCGTAGCGCTACCGATGCAGATTTTCGAGCAGCGTTATTTAAATCTGGTGAAAGCGTCGTTGTCGGGTGACCAGGCGTTCGCTGTGGTTCCGATTCTTGAGGGGCGGGAGGTTGGCGCTACCCCGCAGATTCATCATTGGGGTACGGCGGTTCGTATTTGCGACTGGTCGCAGTTACCCAACGGGTTGTTGGGTATCGTGGTAAGGGGTGTGCAACGGGTGCGGATCGAACGCAGCTGGGCGCAAGACGATGGCCTGGCGAGCGCAGATGTTGTGTTGCAACCGGCCGATCATGAGCGCCCGATGAATGAGTGCGACGCGGATCTTGGCGAACTGTTAAAAAGTTTCGCCACCCAAATGGGTTTATCCCAGTGGTACATCGATGAGGGACTGACGGATGTCTCCCTGGCCTGGCGCCTGGCAGATCTGCTGCCGGTGGATCGGGCCGCCAAGCTCGACCTGTTGGCGGAAGACGATCCAGCGATACGTTTATCCCGTGTCCGCGCCTGGGTGTTGGCGTTGAGTCAGCGCTAAGTAACGTCAGCGCGTCGCCGCCATCATTGTGGTCGCCCTTTTAGCATGCGCAGCGGCGTATAGGTGAGCACGGTTTTGCCGTGCTGATTAACGACCTTGTTGAACGTGCGCACCAGGCCGCGGTTGCCTTCCCGGGTGGCGCGAATATCCGTCACTTCGATCTCGACATGGATAGTGTCCCCAGCGTAACAGGGCTGTTTAATATCCAGCTCCATATTGAGAAACGCCATGCCAGTACCCTGCATGGTGGGTAACAGCAGGCCTTCGGCAAAGCTGTACACCAGTGCGCCGGGGGCGAATGGCTTGCGGATTACCGAATGTTGCGCGAGAAACTCGCGGTCCGTGAACACCACTTCGTGCAGGCCAATCAAATTGATAAACTGGCTGATGTCGTTTTCCAGCACGGTTCGTCCCCAGGTTTCGAACTGATCGCCCAGGTTCAGATCCTGCCAGTAAAAACCGCCGCCGATTTTTTTCATACCAACCTCGTATTCGGTGAATTACTGGAATCCCGCGCAAATTATACCCATTGGCCAGGCGGATTAGCGATTACGATTTGCGCGCGACGGAGCCGCGGTTAGTGGGACACAAATATCGCGGCGGACTTGCAGCTGCGCGAGCGTTATAATGGCGCAGATTTTGGGCGAAGCGGGATGGCGGGCTGACGCAGTGGATATCAAAGAATATATGTTGCAGGTGGGGCGCAACGCGCGCGCGGCGGCGCGGGTGATGGCGCGTGCCAGCACTCGGCAAAAAAATAACGCGCTGACGTTTATCGGCAACGCGCTCGCGGAGCAGCGCACCCTGTTGGCACAAGCCAATGGGCGGGATATGGAGAGCGGGCGCAGCCAGGGACTTGAAGCAGCATTGCTCGATCGGCTGGAGCTGACGTCGGCGCGGATCGACGCCATGATTGAAGGTCTGAGTCAAATCGTGGCCCTGCCCGACCCGGTGGGTCAGATCAGCGACATGAACTACCGGCCGAGCGGTATTCAGGTGGGCAAAATGCGTGTGCCCCTCGGCGTAATCGGCATTATTTATGAATCCCGGCCCAACGTGACTATCGACGCGGCCAGCCTGTGTCTCAAATCGGGCAACGCGACTATCCTGCGCGGCGGCAGCGAAGCCGTTCATTCCAACCAGGCCATCGCCGACTGTATTGGTGCGGGATTGCGGCGCGCGGGTCTGCCACCGGACGCAGTACAGGTGGTGACCACCCCCGATCGCGCGGCGGTTGGCGAACTGATCACGATGAGCGAGTACGTGGACGTTATAATCCCGCGCGGCGGCAAGGGGTTGATCGAACGGGTCAGCCGCGAGGCCAGAATTCCGGTGATCAAGCACCTCGACGGCATTTGCCATGTGTATATTGACGATTCTGCGGACTTGGAAAAGGCCTACAATGTGGCGCTCAACGCCAAAACACGGCGTTTCGGCATTTGCGGTGCCATGGAAACGCTACTGGTCGCCGAAAGTGTGGCGTCGGTTATTCTGCCGCGATTGGCGAAGAGCTATCGGGACAGGGGTGTGGAGTTGCGTGGCTGTGAGCAGACCTGCGCACTGATCGATGCCTGCAAAGCGGCCACGGAGGAGGACTGGCGCACTGAATATCTGGCGCCAATTCTGGCAGTGCGCGTGGTGCGGGATATCGACGCGGCCATCGAACACATCGGAACGTTTGGATCTGGGCATACGGACAGTATTGTCACCGAGGATTACACGCGCGCCCGGCATTTTCTCGCCGTGGTAGATTCGAGTTCGGTGATGGTCAACGCCTCGACCCAGTTTGCCGATGGGTTTGAGTACGGACTCGGCGCGGAAATTGGCATTTCCACCGACAAACTGCATGCTCGGGGTCCCGTGGGGCTAGAGGGGTTAACCAGTCAAAAATACATCGTGTTCGGCGATGGCCATATCCGCGAGTAAGCATTGAAAGCAATCGGTATTTTTGGTGGAACGTTCGATCCGGTGCATATCGGACACTTGCGCACGGCGGTGGAACTGCGCCAGTTACTGAATCTGGAGGTGATGCATTTGCTGCCGTGCGCCGATCCTCCCCATCGCGATCAACCGATGGTCAGTGCCGAACACCGTTTCGCCATGTTGCAGCGCGCGCTGGTTGCCGAGCCAGGGCTGCTCGCCGACGACCGGGAAATGCGGCGCGGTGGACTGACCTACACAGTGGATACGCTGCGGGAGATGCGCGCAGAATATGGACCCGACGCCGCTTTGTGTTTGTGCCTGGGCATGGATTCTCTGGTCAACCTGCACAGTTGGCATCGGTGGTGTGACATCGTTGAATTCGCGCATATTGTCGTCGCTTGCCGCCCTGGTTGGCATCTGCCGGAATCCGGTCCGGTGGCCGGGCTGCTGGCGGATCGGTTGGTCAACAGTGCGGACATGTTGCACCACGCGCCGTCTGGCCATGTGCTGGTGGCGGAAATGACGTTATTGCCGATTGCAGCTACCTGGATTCGCACGCAGCTGATGAACGCACAGTCAGTGCGCTATGTGGTGCCGGACCCCGTCATCGAATACATCGAAAGACATCATCTTTATCAACAGGAAACCCGATGACCCAATTGACCAGTCTGATTATCGACGCCCTTGAAGATGTTAAGGGACAGAATATTGTAACGCTGGATGTGCAGCGTTTAACGGATGTGATGGACACCCTGATCGTCGCCAGTGGCACCTCGAGTCGCCAGGTCAACGCGTTGGCGGAAAATGTGGTGGAGCGTGGCAAGAAAGCGGGGTTCCAACCGCTGGGTGTAGAGGGCAAGGACAGCGCCGAGTGGGTGCTGGTGGATTTTGGCGACGTGGTTGTGCATATCATGACGCCCGCCACCCGCGCGTTTTACGAATTGGAAAAACTGTGGTCGATTCGCCCGGACGATTTGCGCTCGACGCACCCGGCGCGCAGTGAAGAGTAAATCGCGGTGCGTCTACGGGTGATTGCCGTCGGCACAAAAATGCCGTCGTGGGTTGCAGCGGGTTGGCACGAGTATGCGAAGCGCCTGCCGACGGAGTTCAACCTGGATCTGGTGGAAGTTGGATTGGGCAGGCGCACCCGCAGCCAACCCACAGATTGCGCCATAGCGAGCGAAGGGGAGGCGATGCTAAAGGCCATTGCCAGCGGCGATCGCGTCGTTGCGCTGGAGGTCAGGGGAAAACCCTGGAGTACTGCGGACCTGGCCGTTGAATTGGCGGCCTGGCAAAACTCCGGGGATAATTACAGTCTGCTGATTGGGGGACCCGACGGGCTGGCGCCAGCCTGTCAGGCACGCGCCGACAGAATGTGGTCGCTCTCACCCCTGACACTACCACACCCGTTGGTGCGTGTGCTGCTGGTAGAGCAACTCTATCGTGCCTGGACCATTAATACCGGACATCCCTACCATCGATAGGTGCTGCGGCGACCCGATGAACCACTGTAAAGCAAGTCAAGTAAAGCTGATTCGTAAAGCCGCCGTTGCGGTACGCGCTGCTGATACCCGCTGTGTTTGTGATACCTCGGTTTACGCCAACTCTTATCAACTGATCACGCTGTCCGCGCGCCACCATGTACGCTGACCGCACCCTGAAAAATCCCTTCCGGGAAGCCCGTCTTTTTTTTGGCCGCATCGTATTTGCGATGCTGGTGGTGGCGCTGTTGCTGGGAGTCGTGGTGTGGCGTTATTACCAGCTGCAGGTGGTGCGCCACCAGGACTTTGTTACGCAAGCGGAAAATAATCGCGTACACGTGCGCGCGATTCCGCCGCCGCGGGGTTTGATCTTTGACCGCAACGGGGTGCTGCTGGCGGATAATCGCACCGGTTTTACATTGTCGATAGTGGTGGAGCGCGCGCAGGATCAGCGACAACTACTGGCCGATCTGGATCAGTTGCTGAATTTAACCGACGAGGAAATCGAGCGGTTCGAAAAGCTGTTGAAACGCCGTCACCCCTACGAGCCGGTACCACTGCGTTACAACCTCAGCGAAACTGAGCAGGGCGCTATCGCAGTGAATGAGTATCGCCTGGATGGTGCCGAAATCGTCGCCGAGCTGATTCGCTATTATCCCCAGAGGGAACATATGGCCCACGTGGTAGGGTATGTGGGGCGTATCAACGAAAAAGAAACGGAAACACTCGATCACAAGCGTTACAGCGGTACCCATATGGTGGGGAAAACTGGACTGGAGCGTTTCTACGAGGACACGTTGCTGGGTAATCCCGGTTACGAATATGTAGAAACCAATGCGCGTGGCAGGGTGATGCGCGTGCTGGAAAAAATTGACCCGCAGCGGGGCAAGGATCTGTATCTCTATCTCGATAACCGCCTGCAGGAAATAGCATTTGCAGCGCTGGGGGACGAGAAGGGTGCGGTGGTTGCCATCGAAACACAAACCGGTGGCGTGTTGGCGCTGGCGAGTGCGCCGGGGTTTGATCCGAATTTATTTGTCACCGGTATCAGTCATGAAAATTATCGATTGTTGACTACTTCGCCGGATCGCCCGTTGTTCGATCGTGCTCTGCGTGGGCAATACCCGCCCGGCTCTACGATAAAACCTATATTCGGATTGGCCGCTCTCGATAGTGAAATTATTTCCGAGGATTACAAAATTTATGACCCGGGCTTCTTCCAGCTGGAAAACCGTGAACACAAGTACCGGGACTGGAAAAAGGGGGGGCACGGTAGTCGCATCGGTCTGTACGACGCCATTGTGCAATCCTGCGATACTTTTTTTTACACCGTGGGCGTGCGTATGGGGGTGGATCGCCTGAGTCACTACGGCGAGTTGTTTGGACTGGGGCAAAAAACGGGCATTGATTTACCTTTCGAAGCCACCGGCATTATGCCGTCGAAAGAATGGAAACGGGGCGCATATGGAATCGCCTGGTATCCGGGGGATACGGTAAACACCAGTATTGGGCAGGGCTTCATGCTCGCCACGCCGTTGCAACTGGCCGTCGCGGCTGCGCGACTCGGCACCCGCGGCCAGGTGCGTCGACCACGCCTGGTGCGTGCCGCTGGCGAGGAAATTTATCACGAGGTGGCGCCAGATGCGGTGCTGGATATTGCCCCGCAACACTGGCGCCCGGTGCTTGATGCCATGCGCGGCGTGGTTCACGATGGGCGTGGCACCGCGCGCCAGGCAGGTGTTGGTATGGCCTATGAAATGGCGGGTAAAACCGGTACGGCTCAGGTGGTTGGCATCAAGCAGGAAGAAAAATACGACGCTACCAAACTGGCCAAGTTGCAACTGGATCACGCGCTGTTTATTGCGTTCGCGCCGGTGGAAAATCCGCGCATTGCGGTGGGTATAATTGTCGAAAACGGGGAGCACGGCAGTTCCACGGCGGCACCGGTAGCGCGCCAGCTTATCGATGCCTACTTTACTTACTATCCGCTCGAAGGGGCTGACGTTGCAGCACGATGATTTTGTACGTCACATGAAAGAGCACGGGTCGGGCGTCTATGGCGAACGGCGCCACTGGCTTGGCAAAAAAATAGATTACGTGTTGTTGCTGCTGCTGCTGATGTTGATGGGTGTGGGGCTGGCGGTTTTGTACAGCGCCAGCGGTCGCACCCTGGCGGTGGTTGAGCGCCAGCTGGTGTATATGCTGATTGGGCTGGGGGCCATGGTTGCGGTGGCGCAGGTGCCGGTGCGTTTTCTGGAACGCTGGGCAATCCTGCCGTATTTAGCGGGTCTGGGGTTGCTGGTCGCGGTGTTGCTGTTCGGCGATGGGGCAAAAGGTGCGCGGCGTTGGCTCGATCTGGGTATCGTACGTTTCCAGCCCTCCGAGATACTCAAAATTGCGGTGCCGCTCATGGTTGCGAGTTTCCTCAGCCGGCAGTTGCTGCCGCCGCGTTTTGAACACGTTGTGGTTGCGGTACTGCTGGCGGTAGTGCCAGCGGCTCTGGTGATCGCTCAGCCGGATCTGGGCACCGCATTATTGATTGCGATCTCGGGGCTATTTGTATTGTTTCTGGCTGGACTCGGTAAACGCTACATTCTGGGTGTAGTGCTGGCTGCGATGGTGACCGCGCCGCCGTTCTGGATTTATGTGCTACACGATTATCAGAAACAACGCATACTGACCCTGCTTGACCCGCAGTCCGATAAGTTGGGTGCGGGGTGGAATATTATTCAGTCCACCACCGCCATCGGTTCGGGAGGGATGCACGGTAAGGGCTGGTTTGGAGGCACTCAATCGCAGCTCGATTTTCTGCCGGAAAGCCACACCGACTTTATTATTGCGGTGCTGGCAGAAGAATTTGGCTTAATTGGTGTCATGCTGCTGTTACTGTTGTATGTTCTGATTGTCAGCCGGGGTGTTATTATCAGCTTGCGTGCGCAGTCCATGTTTGGGCGCCTGCTGGCTGGTAGTATTACGCTAACGTTCTTTGTTTACGTGTTTGTGAATATGGGTATGGTGTCGGGGTTGTTGCCGGTGGTGGGCGTGCCGTTACCGCTGGTAAGTTATGGCGGCACGGCGATTGTGACCCTGATGTTGGGCTTTGGTATGCTGATGGCAGTCAGCACTGAGAAAAAACGGTTGGTCTAGACTTTATGAGAAAGTGGGCAATAGCGTTGTTACTGCTGGCTGTTAGTTCGCTGGCAGCGAGTCCACGTCCGGTAACCACCGGCTATAGTGGTCATGAGTTGACCCGTGCGCTGATCGACAAGATGGTCGTCGAACACGGGTTCGACCGCACGCAGCTCGAGCGTCAATTTGCGCAGGTCGAGTACAAGCAATCCATTATTGATGCGATGGAACGCCCTGCTGAAAAAGTCAAAGAGTGGGGTGAATACCGTAAAATATTTATCACCGAAAGACGCATCAGTGAAGGTGTTGATTTCTGGCGAAGCCATGCGGCCGTGCTGGCCCGCGCGGAGCAGCAATACGGCGTAAATCCTGCGCTGATTGTGGCGATTATCGGTGTGGAAACCCACTATGGCAGAATCACCGGGAGCTATCGGGTTATCGATGCGCTCTCCACGCTGGCATTTGATTATCCCAAGCGCAGTGAATTTTTTACTCGCGAACTCGAACAATTCCTGATCCTCACCCGGGAGCAACAGCGCGACCCGTTGACCCTTACGGGGTCGTACGCTGGCGCGATGGGGTATGGCCAGTTCATGCCCAGCAGTTATCGGCAATACGCGGTCGATTTCGATGGCGATGGTATTGTCGATATCTGGGAGAATCCCGATGACGCCATCGGTAGTGTCGCCAATTATATGCTGCGCCACGGCTGGCAGCCCGGACAGAGCGTGGCGGTGCGGGCGCGCACCAGCGGCGCGTACAACGCGGCACTGGTCAATAAGCTACTGGTACCGGAATTGACTCTGGCGGAATTACGTGTGCAGGGATTCGCACCCGTCATGCAAGGCCTGCCCGCAGATACCCGAGCCATTCCTCTCAAACTTGTTGGTGACTACGGCGTGGAATTTTGGCTGGGCCTGCCCAACTTCTACGCGATTACCCGCTATAACCACAGCTACCGGTATGCCATGGCGGTAACTCAGCTCAGCGAAGCAATTGCGGATCGCCTGGGTGATGGCGAGGGTTAAACGCGCCCTATGGGTGGTGTTGCTGCTGCTGGCAGGGTGCCAGGGTGGCAGCAGCATCAGGCCCGAACCTGGAGACGGGCCGCCGCGTGATGATATCGACGTCAGCGGGATCCCCGATGCGGTGCCCCGTCACGAGCCAGTCACGCGAGCCGGGAATAAAAGTCCCTACGAAATCCTGGGTAAAACCTATCACGTGATGCCGTCGGCCCGAGGTTACCGAGAGGTGGGCACTGCGTCCTGGTACGGCACCAAATTTCATGGGCGCAAAACCGCCAACGGTGAAGACTACAGTATGTACGAAATGACTGCGGCACACACGTCGCTGCCAATTCCGTCTTATGTGCGCGTGACTAATCTGGCCAATGGTCGCAGTGTTATCGTGCGCGTTAACGATCGCGGACCATTTCACGGTGGTCGCATCATCGATTTATCGTATGCGGCTGCCAAAAAACTGGGGTACTCGGGCCAGGGCACTGCGCGGGTAGAAGTGACCGCGATCGATCCAGGCAACTACCAGCGAACGTCCGTGGAAATTCCGCGCATTGCGACTGTGTCGCGCGTACCGCCTGCCATTGGCGCGAGCACGGCAGGCCGGCTGCCGGACAATACCTTTTTGCAGATCGGTGCTTTCGGTTCGCAAAGTTCGGCGCAGTCCTTGCGCGCGCGCGTAAGCCAGGTAACCGAGTACCCGGTTGCGGTGCGCGTAGCGCGCACTAACGCGGCCACCCTGTTTAAAGTACTGGTCGGCCCGGTTACCGATCACAATCAGTTGATCGCCCTGCGTAGCCATCTGCAACAAATTGAACGGCTGTCGCCATTTGTGGTCTACGACGCACTCTTGCCGGATTGAGAAGGCGTGGTCGGTTCGCCCGCGCTGCCGTGTTAAACTGCAGCGGTGCGTGCATCAGGAATTTCCCATTTTTTCGCGAACGGCGCGCTCGTCGTTCTCGCGACGTTTTGATGGCTTCAATAAACGACCAACGACAGGATTGTATATGCTAAAAAAATTGGTAATTTCAGGTTTGCTCGGGTGTTGTGTGGCGAGCACAGTCTTCGCGGCGGCGCCGACACTGATTCCCGCGCCACCGCAGCTGGCGGCCAAGTCGTGGATACTGATCGATGCGGACACAGGCAAAGTGCTGATCGAAGAAAATGCGGATCAGCAGTTACCGCCAGCCAGCCTGACCAAAATGATGACCAGTTATGTGGTGTCCGGAGAAATTCACAAGGGCAAACTAGCGCCACAGGATAAGGTTCTGGTGAGCGTCAACGCCTGGCGAATGGGTGGTTCGAAGACTTTTATTCGCGAGGGCACCGAAGTTGCGGTCCAGGATTTGCTGCGCGGTGTAATTATTCAGTCCGGCAACGATGCCAGCGTGGCGCTGGCTGAACACGTGGCGGGGAGTGAAGACGGGTTCGCCGATGTGATGAACCAGCAGGCGGCTCTATTGGGTATGACCGGCTCTAATTTTGCCAATGCCACCGGGTGGCCAGCGGAAGGACATGTCACCACGGCGCGGGATTTGTCACTATTGGCGCGCGCATTAATCAATGATTACCCGGAACACTACCAGTTCTACGCGGAAAAATATTACGAGTACAACGGTATTCGCCAGCCGAACCGTAATTTGCTGTTGTGGCGCGATAAAACCGTCGACGGTATCAAAACCGGGCATACAGAAGAGGCCGGATACTGCCTGGTTTCGTCTGCTCTGCGCAATGGAATGTGGCTCGTCGCCGTGGTGATGGGCACGACCAGCGAGGAAGCTCGTGCCAGCGAATCGCAAAAACTGCTTTCCTATGGATTCCGTTACTACGAGACTGCCAAAGTGTATGCTGCCAACGACGTCATACAGGAGAAAGTGCGAGTTTGGTACGGTAAGGAAGAATCGGTCAACTTGGTGGTGCCAAGCGATGTGTTTCTTACCATCCCGCGGGGCAGTCGCGAGCAGTTGGTGGCGACTATTCATGTGGATAAAGTGATCAAGGCACCGCTTACCACCGCAACAGAACTGGGTCGCCTGAAAGTGGAATACGAAGGTGAAACCTTGCTCGATCAGCCATTGGTGGCAGATCACGAAATTGCCAGGGGCGGATTTTTCGCACGTATTTGGGACGGGATCAAACTTTTTTTCCTGAATCTTTTTACGTGAAATTTTGTTGGGTTATGTATCAATTGAATTGTAATGACCGATCAATCAGCACCTAAAATTGAGTTTCCGTGTTCCTATCCGATCAAGGTGATGGGGGATGCCTGTGAGGAATTTCGCCAACACGTAATGACCGTGATGGCCCGCCACGCGCCTGAAGTCGACGCGGCCGCGGTTACCACAAGAGCCAGCAGCAATGGTAATTATCAGTCGTTGACGGTGACTATCGTGGCTACTGGCAAACAGCAACTGCAAGCTATTTTCGTCGATTTAAAAACCAGTCGCCTGGTTAAGATGGTGTTGTAAGCCGCCGTGAACACGCCACTGTCGGTGCGTCGCCTCGGAGAGCAGCCCTATGGGCCGGTGTTTGCCGCCATGCGCGACTACACCGATGG
>JBFJKD010000002.1:0-29181 GCA_041635095.1 Porticoccaceae bacterium | reverse complement strand
GGCTCCACCAACACCATTTTGCATTTGCTGGCAGCCGCCCAGGAAGCGGAACTGGATTTTACCATGGCGGACATTGATCGCCTGTCCCGCAAAGTACCACAGTTATGCGAAGTTGCGCCGAGCACACCGCTCTACCATATGGAGGATGTGCACCGCGCTGGTGGCGTCATGGGCATTCTCGGCGAACTGAATCGCGCCGGGTTGCTACACGCGGATATTCCCACCGTTCACAGCGCTACCCTGAGCGATGCGCTGGCACAATGGGATGTAGCCGGCACCGCCAGCGACAGCGCCAGACACCTTTTCAAAGCCGGCCCCGGTGGCATTCCGACACAAACGGCTTTCAGCCAGGATACGCGCTGGCCGAGCCTGGATATTGATCGCGCCAACGGCTGTATTCGCGACCTTGAACACGCCTACAGCCAGGAGGGCGGTCTGGCGGTGCTGTACGGCAATATCGCACCGGACGGTTGCGTGGTGAAAACCGCGGGCGTAGACGAGAGTATTCTGGTATTCGAGGGTCGCGCGCGGGTGTTTGAAAGCCAGGATGCCACAGTGCATGCCATTTTAGGCGATGCGATCGAACCCGGCGATGTGGTCGTGATTCGCTACGAGGGACCCCGCGGTGGCCCCGGCATGCAGGAAATGCTCTATCCCACCAGTCACCTTAAATCCAAGGGTCTGGGTAAAGTCTGTGCGCTGATTACGGACGGGCGTTTCTCCGGCGGTACCTCCGGCCTGTCTATCGGCCATGTGTCCCCGGAAGCGGCATCCGGTGGCGCTATCGGCCTGATCGAAGACGGCGACCTGATTCAGATCGACATTCACCAGCGCACTATTAACGTGCAGGTAAGCGATCGGGAACTGCAACAACGGCGCACGGCGCAGGATCAGAAGGGCTGGCATCCCCGGGAAAAACGGCCGCGCAAGGTAAGTGCAGCCCTGAAAGCGTACGCCAAACTCGCCACCAGCGCAGACAAAGGTGCGGTGCGGGATTTAACGCAGCTTTAGATCTGAAGTCCAGGTGCTCGCATTCTGGCTGGGGGCCCGGCGGAATGCGTTAGTCTTGAGGCCCCCCGCGTTCGGCATCGGCTTCCAGTTAAGGTTTGATATCAGGCCTTCTGGCACGCCGCCAGCTTGGCACCGCTTTCCCGTAAGCGGTCGCGGCGATCCCCCTCGCGATCAGCGTATTCGATCCACTGATTGGCGTACCTGGCACTGCGCTGATCTTTCGCAGCCTCGACAAACGCGCGCCGCGCATCGGCGTAACAATGTAAATTCAGTTGAGCGCTACCAAGTACCATATAGGCTAAATCGCTGCGCTTGAGACCACCTTTGTTCAGCGCAGTGCGCGCCGACCTGACTGCTTTGCCGTCCTCGCCGAGATCGAGATAAACGCTCGCGAGGCGGGCGGAAATCTCTCCTTTGTCGGACAGGCTGGAAGCCTTCTCAAATACCGTTAGCGCCCGCTTTGATTCCTGCGCCAACTGCCACGCCTGCCCAAGCATTTCCAGGTTTTTGACGTTCGCCGCGACGACACCGTCCTTAACACCCTTGTCCAGAACTTTCGCTGCCAGATAGGGGGCTTCAGCGCCAATAAACAGCGACGCCAGTCCGCGCAGTTCCTGCTCCTTGTTGAGATTACCCACCAGGTAACTTACTTCCATCGCCACCAGCTGATTGAGGTCCTGATCCAACTCGCCGTACATACCGCCGAGCTGCCGCCAGTAGCTGTATTTGGGGTAGTGCTTGATCATTTTCTTGAGAATTGCGACCACCTGCCGGTAGTCTTTTTTTTCGTAATAGATGACGCGCTGCAAACCCCACCAGTTTTCTTTGGGTGTTTTGCCGTTTTTTTCCCACTCGCCAATGGCCTGCTCGACGTAGCGCAACGCGTCATTTTTACGGTTGAGCTGGTAATAGGCCTGGGCCAGCAGCACTTTGCCGTCCACACCCACCGCGTCGGATTCCCGCATCCACTGTTCCAGATATTTGGCGGCGTTGGCGTAATCCTCCAACATAAAATATAACTGGGCGACGGTGTAACGGGTGTTGGTTTTCAACTGCTCATCGGTTTCCGGCTCTGCGATCACCTTGTTATAGGCATTGATGGCGTCCCGGAAACGGTCGCGGGAGTAATACACATAGCCGAGAAAATTCCACACCTGGGATTTTTCGTAACTGCTCTGGCACGCCTTGGCCGGCGCGCTCTCCAACACCGTTTGCGCCTGCGCCCAACGCTCCGCCTCAATCAGCGGCTGCGCTTCTTCCAGCTTTTTGCCACACACCTGCCCCACCGAGTGGCGTTTACGTGTTTCCACATCCGCATATTTGCGGTCTTCTTTGTCGACAGCGTAAGCGCGCGCAGACAAATAGCCCAGCAGAGGCGTATTGACCGGCAGCAAAGACGGCACTGCGTTGACCATCAGCGCCACGACGATGGGTATGCCGAAGCGAGCGACACTATCCGCGAGGCGGTTAATTTTTACCATGCGTACACCGCTATCACTTTTCAATTTGAAACGAAAATTTATACATCACGCCGGGCACTTCCACGGCCTTGCCGTCGACTACCCGGGGGTTGTAATTAAGTTTGTTCGCCGCCCGCAGCGCCGCCGAACCAAACCCGTAGTTCTCCGGCGACTCCTCAATCAAGCGCGGATCCCGCGCACCTCCGGTGGCGGTAATGATGACTTCCACCACCGCATATCCACTAACACCGCGGGACTGGGCGCGGCGCGGATAGGTCGGCTGGGGGACGTAAACCGGAATATAGTCAGTGTCCCGCGAAAAACCGCCGCCCAACCCAATGTCGAGGGTGCCAACCACCGCAGGCGCGGCGATGCTCACTGCGTCCAGGGGCACGTCAATATCCACATTCTGTTCGGGCAAATTCGGTGGCGGCTGATCCGGCTCGTCGGGTTTCTCCGGTTTGACCTCTTTTATATTTTCAGTCAGTTCCCGCTCGGGCTGCCAGATGTCCGCAATTTTGCGCTGCACCCGCTCATCCAGCGCCGTGTTGTTGTTCAGAATCAACACGTACATCAGCACGAATAGCAGGAATGTAACCAACAGCCCCGGAACAAAGGAGACGCTCAATCTGGAGGCGATATTCATACCACCACTACTCGTTTAATGTCGACACTGAGATATCGAGGATGCCGACTTCACGCGCCAAATCGGCCACCAAACCCACTTTTTCAACATAGGCATCGCTATCCGCCTGTATCACCAGACCGCCCTTGGGATTCTCCGTATAGAGCCGCAGCAATTGCAATTTAACAGCCTCTACTTTTACTGGCGACTTGTCGATCCATATTTCGTTGCTGGCGTTGATGGCCACCAGAATCCCGGGCTTTTTATTCGCCGCGGACACTGTTTCCACCCGCTCGACGTCCACACCCGGCACCTTGATAAACGATGCGGTGACGATAAAAAAAATGAGCATGATAAACACCACGTCCAGCATCGGCGTCAGATCGATGGCCTGAGCCTGCTCGCTGAATTGTTCGCTATTTCTGCGCATCAGTTATCTCGAAAGTGTATCGCCGGTATTAGTCGGCGCGCCGGTTAAACCACTAGTGATCGATCGTCAGGTTATCTTCCAACAGTGCCTTTTCGCGTCTGGCGAAGCGTTCCAGATAAGTTAACCCAAACACCCCGGAAATCGCCGCGACCATGCCCGACATAGTGGGTATGGTCGCCATGGATACGCCGCTGGACATCGACTTGGCATCACCGCCGCCGGTAATCGCCATAATCTCAAACACTTTTATCATCCCGGTCACCGTACCCAGTAGCCCAAACAACGGCGCTAACGCCACCAGGGTTTTGATCAACGGCATGAACTGGTCAATTTTGAGAGTCACTTCGCTCACCAACGCCTCGCGCACATGGCGAGCGCGCCGGGACTTGCGCTCCGGGCGCGCTTCCCACGCCTGTACCGCCCGCACCAGATCGGCCTTCAACGCCGTACGAAAGTACCAGAAACGCTCAAAGATCAGGGTCCACAGAACAAATACCAGGCCAGCGATAAACCACAGCACCATGCCCCCCATCTCCATAAAATGAGTGACCCCTTCCCAGGCTTCCAGCAGCGCGTACACGTTTATTTGCCCTCAACTTTCTGCGCGACGATACCAGCACTCTGTTCTTCCAGAATGTGCAGCACCCGTTGTGCATAACCATTGACAAAGGTATGCATCAACACCGTGGGAATCGCCACCACCAGGCCGAGTACGGTGGTGACCAGCGCCTGGGAAATACCGCCCGCCATCATTTTCGGATCCCCGGCTCCAAATATGGTGATCTGCTGGAACACCACGATCATGCCTGTAACGGTCCCGAGCAACCCGAGCAGGGGTGCCACCATGGCGATAATTTTCAGCAGGTTGAGACCAGTTTCGATGGCCGGGCGCTCCTTCAACACGGCTTCGTGCAAACGCAATTCGGTGGACTCCGCATCCGACGCCGGGTAGGCTTCCGCCACTTTTAACACCCTGCCCAACGGGTTGTCCGCACTAGCCTCGGGGTTATTAAGTTGCGCATCAACTTTTCTGGAAACCCCCAGCAGTACCATAAACCGCCACAGCGCGAGTATGATCGCAAACACTCCCACCCCGGTGATGATGTAACCTACCTCTGCGCCCTGGTGCCATTTCTCAACTAGCGTGGGTGTATCGATCAGCGCGTTCAGCAAACCGCCGCCACTCGGCCCAGTGGGGTCGATGCCCACCCGAGTGAAGCCCTCGGTAGCCGTCTGCAAATCCGCGGCGCCACCGGTGTAAGCACGGGGTTGCCGGGCTAACTCGGCGAGCGCCCCGGTGGCGGGGGTGTAATTCAGGTACTGGCCATCCGCTACCAAATTGAAGGCACCAATACGCACCACTTCGGTGGTCACCTGTTCGCCATCTACCGTAATGACTTTGGCAGGGAATTTGACAACCTGCCCGGAGGCGACCATTTCCCGATTGATTTCGTACCACAGGCGTTCAATCTCGGCGAGGGACGGAAGCTTGGTATTACTACTCATCTTCGCAATGAGTTCGTCGAGAAATTGCGTCCTGCCAGGATACTGGGCGCTGACCACTGACTGCTCCAGTGACGCCCGCGCGTCCCCCGCTGCGGAAGTTAAATGACCAAACAGCTCTTTGAGCGTACCGAGCCGTTTGTCCAGTTGCGCTCGCAGTACCTCAACCCGTAATTCGTTGTCCGCGAAATTCTTTTCCAATTGGTCACTGCGGCGCTCCTCGGTGGCCTTTACGCCTTTGGCATTACTCAACAGCTGCGCCTGTTGATCTTTCGCCTTGCGAAACTCGGCCTCCCGCTGGCTGTGTTCCCGGGACTCGTTGACCTTGGCGCTCTGCACCAGGCGCAACAATTCGTCCAGTGATTTGGCCTTGTCTTCGCCCCAGGCTGAAGTCGACGCCAGCGCACACACCAGCAACAGATACTTTATCTTTTTCATTGTGCGGCCTCCGGCGCCACGATCGGCAGCTTGATAATATCAATCGCCGCCTGTTTCTTGGCGATACGAATGCCATTGGCTGTGGCGCTGCGATAATCCCCCGCACTCAGCGCCTCCCAGGCACTGGAGCGCTTGTTCCAGGCGCCGGTTTTGCTTTGGTCCGAGGTTTGATAGAGCAGTGCGATGCGACCGACCCGCAGGAAGGTGACCTGCCGTTCCTGCCCGTCCACATCGTGAATACCACTGTACTGTTCGATGGTCTGACTGTACTGACTTTCGATATCGTAGAGTTCTAGAACCTGACGAAATTTTTCAGCGCTGCTGAACCGCGCCGAATCCAGATTGCGACGCACCTGCTCAATCGCCGCGAGCCGCTCCGACCGGAGAAAGGGCATGTCTAACTCGACAAATTGCGACAGGGCATCGAGCATCTTTATCGACAACGGCATGATCTGGCGTTCAATGACGGTGGCGTTTTCGATGGATTCTTCAATGTCCTGCATGATCTGGAGCTGGTTTTGCACCTGCTTTTCCAGCTGCGAGTTGTAAACTTGCAACCCTTCGATCTGCTTATTGACGGTTCGAAAGTCCTGCAGCAGGTCGTAGGTTTTATCGGCGGTCTGATCAATCCTTTGTTGCGACGCTTTGGCGGCCGCGGTTTTGTCTGCGCCGGCCTTGAGCACCGTGTCCACTTCGGCGGCCACGCTCCCCGCGGAAGCTAGCAACCCCAAAAAAAAGGCGGCGCAAATACCCGCCACGGCACTTCGTTGTCTTCTCATAATGTCCTCAGCTTTAAATTGTATCGACACCCTTTCCTGCCCGACTAGCAGCTGCGATATCCACCCATCCTGCAGCACCCCCTGCGGAGTAAACACGGCTGTTAAGGTGGGCTTACACCAAAATCGGCCAATAGGGCGATTTATTTACCTAACGGTAGAACCGTCCACCTCAAGGACTGCAAGCCTAATACAGCCGCCGACAAATCGCAATCAGGATTCATGTTCACCATAACTATTAATTATTTTATCAGGACATTTTGCGGTCCAGAATCTCAAAGGCAAAGGCCGGCCCGTTGTGCAGGGGTGGCCCTTCTATCCGCGCGGTTTCCCGCCATTCGTCCAGATTTAAATCGGGGAAAAAGGCATCCCCCTCGATGACCACCGCCACCCTGGTCAAATACAGTCGCGAACAGCGAGGCAAGGCCAATCGATAGATTTGCTCGCCACCAATGACCATGGCTTCGTCGCCGCCTTGCGCTTCGATCGCGCTATTTGCCAACACCAGCGCCGCGTCCAGGGAAGCGACAATTGCCACGTTCTGTGGTGACCAGTTTTTGCGTGAAGTTAGCACTATGTTGGTGCGCCCCGGCAGTGCTTTGCCAATAGACTCAAATGTTTTGCGCCCCATAATGATGGGTTTGCCGAGGGTGTGCTGTTTGAAATACCTGAGATCATCCGGCAAATGCCAGGGCAATTCATTGCCTACGCCGATAACACCGTTTGCGGAAAGTGCCGCGATCATCGCCAGGCGCATGCAGGGAATCTAAATCGCGATCGGCGCGGAAATATGCGGGTGAGACTGGTAGTCGAACAACTCAAAATCCTCGTAACGAAAGGCGAAAATATCCTTCACCTCCGGATTAATACGCATCTGCGGCAGAGGGTAGGGCTCTCGACCTAACTGAAGTTCCGCCTGGGCCAGATGGTTGAGGTATAAATGGGCATCGCCAAACGTGTGAATAAATTCGCCCGCCTGCAAACCGGCCACCTGCGCCACCATCAGCGTCAGCAGCGCGTAGGACGCTATATTGAATGGCACCCCCAGAAACACATCCGCGCTGCGCTGGTAGAGCTGGCACGACAATCGCCCTTCTGCCACGTAAAACTGAAAAAAAGTGTGACATGGTGCCAGAGCCATGCGGCCAAGTTCCACGTTCTTTTGCGGGCACAGGTTTTCATCGGGTAGCGCACCCGGATTCCACGCGGAAACAATCAGGCGTCGGGAATCTGGGCGGGTGCGCAGTTGAGTGATCAACTCGGCTATTTGATCGATACTGGCGTTATTCGGACCCGGCCATGAACGCCACTGGTACCCATACACCGGGCCGAGATCACCGTTATCGTCCGCCCATTCGTTCCAGATACTCACCCCGTTATCGGTGAGGTAACGGGTGTTGGTATCGCCCTGCAAAAACCACAACAGTTCGTGCAGGATCGATTTAAGATGCGTTTTTTTCGTGGTAACCAGCGGAAAGCCCTGCGCCAGATCGAACCGCATCTGATAGCCAAATACGCTCACGGTACCGGTGCCGGTTCGATCCGTTTTTTTTACGCCGTGATCGCGCACGTGGCGCATTAACTCAAGATACTGCCGCATCAGTCACCTTTGGATTACTATCAACAACTCGCGCCCCGCTTTTTTTGTCACGCCAGCGCTGCACCAACCCTTTTTACTGGCGCCGCTCCGCCCGCCAGTAACTCCAACCCAGCATCAGGGCGCCGATAACAATCATCGGCAAACTCAACAGCTGTCCCCGTGTCACCCAGTCAAACAGATCGTAGCCAATATGACCATCCGGCTGTCGCGCGAATTCCACCACAAAGCGAAATAAGCCATAAAACAGTAAAAACATGCCGCCTACGGCACCGACGGGTCGCGGTCGCCGCGAATAAAAAAACAGTAAC
Source organism: Porticoccaceae bacterium (assembly GCA_041635095.1). Lineage (GTDB taxonomy): Bacteria > Pseudomonadota > Gammaproteobacteria > Pseudomonadales > Porticoccaceae > JBFJKD01. The sequence goes on along the minus strand of JBFJKD010000002.1, from coordinate 21,030 downwards.
AGGAACAGTACCGCGCCTTCCAGCCCGGCCTGATAAAGTTGCGACGGGTGGCGCACCAGTTGCTCCGGATCCGCCGGGAACACCATTCCCCAGGGACCGGATGTGGGTCGCCCCCACAATTCCTGCCCGATAAAATTGCCGATGCGACCCAGACCCAGCCCGATGGGCGCGAGGGGTGCGACAAAATCTGCGACGGCGAGAAACGGCTGTTGTATATGCCGCGCAAACAGCCAGATGGCCGTGATCACACCAAGCAGGCCACCGTGAAACGCCATACCGCCTTCCCAGATACGGAATAGCCACAGGGGATCCGCCAGCCACTTGTCAACATTGTAGAACAGGACGTAGCCGCAACGACCGCCGATGATTACACCGAACGCCGCGTAGACCACCAGATCTTCCACCTGCGGGCGACGCACCGGCGACCAGGCGCGCCCACTGCGCCGCATGGCAATCAACCAGGCCGCCAGGAATCCCAACAAGTACATGATGCCGTACCAGTGCACACGCACTGGACCCACAGCAAACGCCAGGGGGTCAATCGCGGGGTAGGTCAACATAGCGGTAGCTTTCCGGAAAGTTAAAGGCACGGATCATAGACTTTCCGGTCCAACTTGGCCAAGTACAACTGCCGCCTGCAGAACGATACTGTCACGAACTTTCCCATACGATGCGCGCTCCCGTGGGGTTGGCCGCTAGCGAACAATTTACTCGGCACTGCCACCAACTCAGGTGTCGCGCAAACTGATAATGGGCCACCCCTTGCCTGCAGCGATCGCGCGTAGCGCAGCGTCCGGGTCGACTGCAACGGGGTTATCCACCGCCAGCAATAATGGCAGATCGTTAATCGAGTCACTGTAAAAAAAACTGCCCGACAGCGAGTTATCCGACGGCTCACCCCGGGCGGATAACCACTGTTGTAAACGCACCACCTTACCCTCGCCAAAGCTCGGTCGACCAACCACAGCCCCGGTATAGCGCCCATCCCGCACCTCTGGTTCAGTTGCGATCACAGCCTCTACGCCCAGTTGTCGACAGATCGGCTCGGCCACAAATCGATTGGTGGACGTGATGATCAGCAATTCATCCCCGGCAGCCCGATGCCGCGTCAATAACGCCTCCGCACGGGGTAGCCACATGGCGCTAATGACTTCGCGCATAAACTGGCTGTGTAAAGCGGCAAGCTCCTGTGGTTCGAGGCGCGCCAGGGGGGCCAACGCAAAACGTAAATACTCAGCGATATCCAGCTTGCCGGCCTGATAATCGCGAAAAAATTGCTGGTTGGCCCGCGCGTACGCCGCACCATCGACTTTACCCACAGCCACCAGAAACTGGCCCCATGCGTAATCACTGTCACCGGCGATAAGAGTATTGTCCAGATCAAACAGGGCAAGCGGCATACAAGGAACATCCCGGCTGGAGCGCCGGACTGTCACCGGCTGGTCATGATGGCGCTGGAGAATACCGTTATTCTGCACGGGCCTCAACGCGCAATTGCTGCGTGCCGAACATCTATGGAACAATAGCCAGCTGAAGCAAACTGAATAACTGGGTTGTTAATGGATACAATCGATAAGGACGGGTTTCGGCCCAACGTCGGTATTGTTCTGGCCGATGGCCAGGGGCAGCTGCTATGGGCCAAACGGATTGGGCAGGAGGCCTGGCAATTTCCGCAGGGCGGCATCGACGATGGCGAAAACCCCATGGATGCCCTGCATCGCGAACTGTATGAGGAGATTGGTCTGCGTGCAGAAGATGTAGAAATCATTGCACATACCCGCGGCTGGCTGCGTTACCGGCTGCCCAAGCGGTTTATTCGTCGCAACGCCAAACCCCAATGTATCGGCCAGAAACAAAAATGGTTCCTGCTGCGCCTGGTTGGCGCCGAGCATAACATCTGTTTTGATCGCGGCAGCAAAGCGGAATTTGACGGTTGGAAATGGGTCAATTACTGGTATCCCGTGGGCCAGGTGGTGGACTTTAAACGCGATGTGTACCGCCGCGCTCTCAAAGAACTGGCTCAGGCCCATCGCGAAATCGAACACAAACTCGGCCGCGAGCACTGACCGCCGTGCTCAGCTCACTGCGCAGTATCGTCCAGGAGGTCAATTCCGCCCGCGACTTTAACGAAGTTTTGTCCATTATCGTTAAACAGGTGAAGGCCGCAATGAGTACGGGCATCTGCTCGGTATACCTGCTGGACGCCGCCAAAACCAGCTACGTACTGGCCGCCACCGATGGCCTGCTGCCGGATGCGGTCGGCAAGGTACGCCTTAGAAGTGGTGAAGGGCTGGTCGGTTTGGTGGCCAGCAAAGCGGAGTTGCTAAATCTGGAACAGGCTGAAAAACACCCTAACTTCGCCTATTTCCCGGAAACAGGAGAAGAAAAATTCAGTTCTTTCCTGGGAGTCCCGATTATCCATCACCGTTCGGTGCTCGGCGTGCTGGTGTTACAGCAACAGGAACGGCGCAAATTCGACGAGAGCGAAGAAGCTTTTCTGGTGACCATTTCCGCGCAGTTAGCCGGTGTGATCGCCCACGCGGAGGCGACTGGCGCCCTGGCGCGCACCACCTCTCCCGAAACTGCGACACCCTTTGGTGAGACCCGGTTTCACGGGATCGCCAGCGCCCCCGGAGTGGGCATCGGCACCGCGGTGGCGGTATCTTCCCCTGCCGATCTATACGCGGTTCCACGCCGTATGGCAACCGATGTGGAGAGCGAACTAAGCCAGTTTCGCGATGCGCTGGAAGCCACCAAACAGGATCTACGCACCGTCCACAAAGACCTTAGCGAAAAACTGAGTGCGGACGAGCGGGCCTTGTTCGAAGTCTACGTGCGCATGCTGGACGACCAGTCCATGGCGGGCGAGGTGATCGCGCTAATTAGCGGCGGCCTGTGTGCACAAACCGCCTGGAGTCAGGTGATTATTGAGCATGTCCGCACGTTTAATCGCATGGAAAATCCTTATTTACGGGAGCGTGCCACAGATGTTCACGATCTTGGCACCCGGGTTCTCGCCTATCTACAGCAGGTCCAGCAGGTTAGCCGCGACTATCCCGACAACACAATATTGATTGGCGAAGAACTGGCGGCTGCCAACCTTGCGGATGTACCTCTGGAAAAAATTATCGCCATGGTGTCGGTGAGCGGGTCGCGCAACTCCCATATGGCTATTCTGGGCCGGGCGATGGGTATCCCTACCATTATGGGCGCAGTGGATTTACCCTGGACCGAGCTCGATGGTTGCCAAATGGTTGTGGACGGGCACCAGGGGCAAATCATCACCTACCCTTCTGAGCCCGTGCTGCGAGCTTACGAAGCTTTGTTCGAGGAGGGCAAGTCCCTCGCTCAGGACCTGGAAGTACTGAAGGATGAACCGGGCACCACCGCGGATGGTCATCCCATCGCACTGTGGGTGAACACGGGGCTGCGACTCGACACCATGCTCTCACTGGATCTCGGAGCCGAGGGCGTCGGGTTGTACCGCACCGAAATTCCGTTCTTCCTGCGCGAGCGCTTCCCCTCCGAGGAGGAACAGCGACAAATTTACCGCGAACAATTGCAAATGTTCGCACCGCGCCCGGTAACGATGCGCACCCTCGACATCGGCGGTGATAAAGCACTGCCCTATTTTCCCATCGAGGAGGCTAACCCGTTTCTGGGCTGGCGCGGTATTCGTGTCACCCTCGATCACCCGGAAATCTTTCTGGTGCAATTGCGCGCCATGATGCGCGCCAGCGAGGGCCTGGATAACTTGCGCATCCTGCTGCCCATGATTTCCAATGTTCCAGAACTGGAAAGCGCACTGGAACTCATTCGTCGCGTGTACGACGAGCTGACCACTGAAGAAGGTTACCGCATTAGCATGCCTGCGGTCGGCGCTATGATCGAAGTGCCCGGCGCTGTCTATCAAACCCGTGAACTGGCGCGACGGGTGGATTTCCTGTCGGTGGGCACCAATGACCTTACCCAGTATCTGCTGGCGGTGGATCGCAATAACCCGCGGGTTGCCGAGCTCTATCACACCTACCACCCGGCCTTACTAAAAGCCCTCGCCATGATTATCGACGGCGCGCGCGCGGAAAACTGCCAGGTCAGTGTGTGCGGCGAACTGGCTGGCGATCCCCTCGGAGCCGTGTTACTGGTGGGGCTGGGCTACGATATTTTATCCATGAGTTCAGCGAATTTATTGCGCGTCAAAGCCATGCTACGCCAACTGCCACTGGCGGACATCCGCTCCATTGCCGCCGTCGCCAGCGAATTACCCGATACGTTTGCGGTGCGCAGCTATCTCGAACAGACCTTGAACCACAAGGACATGGTGCGACTATTCAAGCCCGGCGGCGCCAAAACCGCATAGCGGTATATTTGGAAGCCATCTCAAGTGGCATCGATGGTAAATCGATAACGCAAGGATTCGCCGGCGGGCTCTCCGCGCAAATAATTTTGCTCCTCAAAAACAATTTCGCCACCACGACTCATAAGTAGCGCCGTGGTACAACGGGTTCCGTAGGCCGGGGTGACAATAAATGGCGGCGAGAGGGTACGCTCCATTTCCTGCCCAATACCGGTGGCGGGTAATTCATGGTCGGGGAATACGTGCCGGGAAGCGAGCACCCCCAGCAGGTCGGCAGTGTCGAGGGCGGGTGCAGCTTGCAGCACCCGCAACAACTCCCGCTTGGCCAGTTCCGCCTTGGGCCAGGGGGTGTCGAGAAAATCGTTACTCAATGTATACACGCCAGGGGGCAGGGAGCGTAGGGTCGCCTGACGATTGCTGGCATACACCAGCTCACCTCGGGTTCCAGTCAGCAGATTGAATCCATTGAAATCGTCACCGTGGGTCAGCATCCGCCGCGAGTAGTCGGTGGGCGATTCGTCACCGGCTAGAAACCCCAGCGGCAACTCGCCCCGGGAATGGGGCGCGGGTGCCAACCGGCCCTCACGGAAATTGGTGACCGTCGCCCAGCGGCCCGCACGGCTGACACCAAACCAGGTTCCTCCCGCCTCAAGATCCCGACCTGCCAGGACAGTCGGATGCGCCGACCAAAAATGCGCGTCCTGCGTCGGCCGAGCGTAGAACTCGTCCCGGTTGGCCACCACGATCAACGGGTAGTCAGGGTGAACTTTATAGGCTAGCGCAAGCAGACACATGGCGGCTTCTCAAAAAATCTTGCAGATACGGGCCAGCTAATGGGCGCGAGCCACACCGTTTAGGGTACTACACCGTTGGCTCGGCACCAGCACGGCCTGCGTCAATCGCTCACAATGGGACTGGTCAGCGCCATGTCCCGCGCGAACAGCGCTTTCAGGTAGCTGGTTTCCGCAATGGCCGGATGGACCGGATGGTCAGGCGCCTGACCTCCCTGGGCAATTATCTGCAACTGCCGACCACGGCGCTGCGCCGCACCGCGCACAATATCCATTAGCCGCACCGTCGGTAAATGCAGTGAGCAGGAAGCGGATACCAGAATACCTCCGGGCGCCAGCAGCCGCACGGCCAACTCATTAATCTGGTGATAGGCTTTCTCGCCCTGGGCCTGATCTTTGCGCCGCTGAATAAACGCCGGTGGGTCGAGCACAATTACTTCGTAGCGCCTGCGCTCCTGAATCAGCGCCTTCATTACATCTGCCGCCCGACCGGCGCGGGTGGTGACGCGATGTCCGACGCCATTCAGGGCCGCGTTTTCCGCAACCAACGCCACCGCGTCGGCCGACGCGTCAATGCACTCTACCGTAGCGGCGCCCGCCGCCGCCGCCGCTACGCCCCAACCGCCTATATAACTGAACACATCCAACACCGACTTGCCCGCTACCATGCGCTGTAAAAGCGCGCGGTTCTCCCGGTGATCGTAAAACCAGCCGGTCTTCTGGCCGGTCAGCAACGGTGCCACAAAACGCACGCCGTTTTCCGTGAGTGGGACCAGCTCCGGCACTTCGCCCCAGGCGACGTCTACCGCTTCAGGCAATTGTTCCACCTGGCGAAAGGCACCCTGATTATGCATCACGATGCCCTGCACCGGGAGCACCTCTAGCAACGCTGCGAGCACCATATCGCGACGAGCATCCATACCGGCCGAGGTCAGTTGCACGGACAGCCAGGCGTCAAAACGATCCACCACCAGCCCGGACAGCAAATCCCCATCGCCGTACACCCATCGATAGCAACGCGTACCGTACAATTCCTCGCGCGCATGCAGTGCAATACGCAACCGCTCGACCAGTAACTCCCGATCCAGTTCCTGTTGCGCATCGGCGCTATAGATACGCGCACAGATCAGACTGGCAGGGTTGACCGTGGCTGCGCCGACAGGTTTGCCGCGGGCGTCTTCGACCACCACCGAGGTGCCTGGCAGCAGCCCTTTGAGGGGCGTCGCGGTGGTGTCCACCTCGTTGCTGTAAACCCACAGATGCCCACCCCGCAGGCGCCGCTCCGCGCCCTTTCTCAGGCGTAATACTGTGTCTGGCATGATGGCTTAAAGCCCTTTTCAGTGGAAATTAACGCAAGTGAATACTTACTCTTTTTCAACCACCTCAGCATAACCTGCGGCATCCAGCAAATCTTCCAATTCACTTGGGTCGGACAATTTCATCTTAAAAAACCAGCCGTCCCCGTAGGGCGAGTCGTTGATGGTTTCCGGCGCATCCTCCAGCTCTTCGTTGATTTCCACCACCACGCCGGACACGGGCGCATAAATGTCGGAAGCCGCTTTTACCGACTCCACCACCCCGGCTTCGTCCCCCGCGCTGAGGACCGCGCCTACCGCTGGCAGCTCCACGTAAACCACATCTCCGAGACTATCCTGAGCGTAATCCGTAATGCCGATGGCGACGATGCCGTTGCCTTCATGTAGCACCCATTCGTGACTTTCGTTGTACCTTAACTCGTTCGGTATTTCGCTCATCGATGCTCTCCACGCTGATTAACTTTTAATGCCGACAACTGACTCACCAGCCCTGACACCGCCACCCAATTACTCAAAAACCGTCACGCCTTTGCGCACAAAAACCGGCTTGCCGACCAGCACCGACAACCATTTACCGCGCACCTCCACCCATGCTTCTCGCGCCGCTTCCAGGGGCGCTCTGGCCAGCGCGATACTGTAGCCCAGCGTCGGCGAAAAGGTGCCACTGGTAATCGCTCCGCAGTGCTCGCTGTTGGTGAATTTTACCCGCTGGCCGCGGCGTAGTACGCCGCCCTTGTGCAACGCCACGCCCACCAGCTTGCTCGCCACGCCAGACTGTAACTCGGCCTGCAATGCGTCGCGACCGATAAAATCCCGCTCGCCATCCCAGGCAATGATCCAGCCCATGTTGGCCATCAGGAGCGATACGGTCTCGTCCATTTCGTGGCCGTATAAATTCATGCCCGCTTCGAGCCGCAGGGTATCCCGCGCCGCCAGCCCGACGGGCGCAACCCCGACCGTACCCAGCTCCTGCCAGAGCATGCCAGCCTGCGCGTTCGGCAATATAACTTCCAGCCCATCTTCACCCGTATAGCCAGTGCGCGCAAAAAACCGATCATTTATAGCGCAACATCCGAATGGAGGTAAGCCTGCTATCGCCTGGCATTCCGCATCGTTAAGTGCCGACTGGACTGCGCTGATCGCGGCGGGGCCCTGCACTGCAATGATGGCCAAATCCGTGCGCTCAGTCAGTTGCAGGTCAAACCCACCAGTATGTCGATGCAACCATTGCACTACCCGTTCGCGGGTTCCGCTGTTGGTGATCAAACGATACCCGGTGGTATGCAGACAATAGACAATCAGATCGTCAATCACACCGCCCTGCACATTAAGCAGGGCACTGTATTGGGCCTGCCCGGGTTCCAGCCTGGCAACATCGTTGGCCAGCAGATAGCGCAGGCAACCTGTCGCTTCCACGCCTTCGACATCGATAATAGTCATGTGACTAACGTCAAACATGCCACAGTGACGCCTTACGAGAAGATGCTCCTCAAGTTGCGACCCATAGTGCAACGGCATGTCCCAGCCGTGAAAATCGACCATTCGGGCGCCCAGCTTGCAGTGCATCTCGTACAGGGCGGTGCGCTTCCCCATGGCTGGCCCTCAAAACTGAAGACGGCATTCTAAACTGGGCCGACACGGGGGTCGAGTAATCGCGGCACTTCGTAACTTGTCACAGCATCGCCAGCGCGAGGTGAGAATTTCATGGCGCAAAAAAATCTATCCATAATCCCTGTATACAATCGCGACTACCCGACGGGTGATTTCCACCCCGGTTATTCTGCGTCAATTGCCGTGGAGTATAGTGAATAAACTCAGTGTACCCCGGCGCATTGCGCCTCGCTAAGAGGTAACAAACATGGAAAAACCGGATCCGGCCCCGGCGAATCCGCCACCCCCCGCAGTGGTGAATAATCGCGATTTACAGGTGCGTACCAAAGGCCTGCGACGCTCCTTGCTGGGAGATATGTACTACAGCGTGATGGTAACCACCTGGCCAAAGTTTTTCGCGGGCGCGGTGATAATCTATCTCTGTGTTAATGCCGGCTTTGCATCGCTCTACTATTTTGGCGGGGATACCATATTGAACGCCCGACCCGACTCCTATATCGACGCCTTCCTGTTCAGCTTTCAGACCAGTACCACCATTGGCTACGGCTATTTACTGCCAAAAACCGGGTACACCCATACGGTGGTGATGTTCGATGTTTTTTCCGGGCTAATTTTTGTCGCCACGCTCACCGGTCTCGTGTTTGCGCGTTTTGCACGGCCTCGGGCAAGCGTATTATTCAGCAAAAATGTACTGATTTCTCGTCACCAGGACAAACCCGCACTTATTTTTCGCGTTGCCAACGACCGTAAATCCTACATCGTTAACGCCAAGGTCAACGCCGTGATTCTGATGCAGGACTGCGACCCGTCGAGCGTGATTGAACGCCGTTTTTACGACGTCCAACTGCAGCGCTCCCAAGCGCCCATCTTCGCGCTGACCTGGACCCTCGTCCATATGATCGATGAGCAGAGTCCACTATATGGCCTGCAATCCGCCGACCTGCGGGCGCGCGGCGCGATTCTTATTGTTTCCCTTGATGGTATTGAGGACTTGCTTGCGCAGACAGTACACACCCGTCATCTCTACGCTACCGACGAGTTCGTATTTGGCAAACGCTTTGCCGATATTGTGAGCAGCGGCCCAAACGGTGGTAGCCTGATTGATTACACCCGATTTCACGATCTGGTGGATCTGCCCACCATCTAGGAGTAGTTAGTAGTCAGGCGCCACTGCGCCCGACGCCCATCGCCTGGCGAATAATGTCGCGTTTGACCGCGGTAAGTTCGTTCAGGCGCGACATACCCACATTACGCAGCACCCGCACCCAGGGTGAGGGTGCTTCAAACAACCGCTTAAAACCTTCCATCGTTGCCATGGCCGCCAGGTTTTCCGGTTTGCGACGGCGCTGGTAGCGGCTCAACGTGTCGGGATCGTCTACTGGCAAACCTTTGCCCAGGCTACAGGCCAACTCATCCACCAGCACCCGTACGTCCGCGAAGCCCAGATTAACCCCCAGCCCGGCCAGTGGGTGCAAGGTATGCGCCGCATCGCCGATCAACACCACGTTGGGTTGAACATAATCCACCGCGTGGCGCTGTTGTAAAGGAAAACTCTGCCGTGCGGGTGCCGCACCAGCGTTCACCAGCGCCAGGTCACCCAGCGTCCCTTCGCTGACACGGTGCAGTGCAGCGCAAAACTCCTCGTTCGACAACGCCATCAAGCGCTGCGCCTCCGAATGCTGCTGCGACCAGACAATGGACGTAAAGTGCCGATCACCGCACTGGGTTTGCAACGGCAAAAACGCCAGGGGACCGGACGCGGTAAACCATTGGCGCGCAACAAACTGGTGTTCATGTTCAGTGCGCAGTGTGCCAACGATGGCGCTATGCCCGTAGTCCCAGGTGCGCTCGCGAAATGCGCACTCGCTCCGCACCCGGGAGTTCGAGCCATCCGCGCCCACCAGCAGGCGCGCGCTGATACTGTGATTTTCCAGTGCCAGCTCAATGTCGCCCGTGGACGCGCCACGCCTGATCTCGCTGATCCTGGCTGGACACAACAACTCTACGTTTGGCATCTCGGCCAAGGCTTTTAGCAACGCGTTTAATAGCGCGGAATGTTCGACAATATGACCGAGATCTTGCTGATGCACTTCGCGGCAGTCAAATTCAATCGCAGCGGTGCCCTCCCCATCGCGCACCATCATGCGCCGGTAGGGACACACCCGATGTCGCGTCACTTCCTGCCACACACCTAACGTTTGCAGCCAACTGCGGGACGCTTCGGTAAGCGCCACCACGCGGGGATCAAATTCATCTGCCACAAAATGCTGACTGCCCGTTCTCGCTTCCAGTAATGCTATTTTGAGATTCGCCCCCGCACCCGTTTTGGCGAGCGCCAGCGCGCAAGCGGCCCCGGTAAGGCCCGCGCCGGCGATAGCCAGATCGTAATGGTGCGGATTTACCCGCCGTTCGGTTGCCGGTTTATCTGTCAATGGACTGTGCCTCCCGACTGTCTATCCCTGCCCCGAGGCGGGCGATTTTGCCGCGCAGCGTCGGGCACAGATCGAGCCCGACCAAGCCCATATTGCGTGCCAGCGCCAGGCCTTGTGCGGGGCTGCCAAACAATGCCGGCAACCGATCACTGAAAAACATGGTGCGGCGTTGATCCCAGGCCTGCCGGTGAACATAGTTTTCGAGTAATTCCAGATCCCCCAGTGCGGCGCCGTGCCCCACACCGTCAGTCAACGTCGCGCTCAATGCAGCGCAGTCCCGCAGGGTCAAATTAAAACCCTGTCCCGCCACCGGGTGCAGGTTGTGCGCCGCGTTACCCATCAATACCAGGTTGCGGCGCACCTGTTCGGCGGCAATCAGGCGCTTGAGGGGAAAACATTGCCGTTCACCAACCCCGCTGAACTGACCGGCTCGGGTGCCAAAAGCGCACTGCAGGTCAGCCAGGAATCGCGCGGCCGGCAGGGTCAGCAAATGTTCCGCCTGCTGTGGCGAGAGAGACCATACCAGCGCCGCACGGTGGATATTGTCGCTGTCAGGCAACGGTAATAACGCGATGGGCCCCTGCGGAGTAAACCGTTCATAGGCAACGCCGCGATGTGGCTCCGTCAGCGACAGCACCGCCGCAACAGCGTTTTTTCCATAGGCCTTACTCTCCACCCCAATTCCCAGCTGACCGCGCAGTCTGGATTGCGCGCCATCCGCTGCGACCAGCAGGCGGGCCGTGACAAGCCGACCATCAACCCTGAGAACCACCCCCGCAGCGGTTTGAGCTTCGATATCCACGGTGCCAACATGCGTGGCGATAATGTGCTGTTGCTGTGCGATAGCATCCATCAACACGCCCATCAGTCGCGCATTTTCCACCACATGGCCGTAAGCGGGAAAATGGTCTTCGCGTGCCTTCAGTTGCGCGGCCCCGAACCATCCGCGCTCGGAGACATGAATTTCTTCGATCGGTGCGGCCTGCGCGGCAATAGCGTCCCAGATACCGATGCTGGAAAATATTCGCTGCGAACTCACCGACAGCGCCGTCGCACGGTGATCCATCGGCAGCTTCCCGTCAGACCGGGCGGCGGGTGGCGCGTGGGTCAACAGCATAATGCGCCACTCCTGACGCTGTGCCGCCAGCAACAGGGCGAGACTCGCTGCGGTGGGTCCGCCACCTACGATCATAATGTCCACTGCGGCGGGTATACTCGAAGCGGACATCAGTTGGTACTCCTAGCCCGCCATCAACGCTTCGATATCGTCAACGGTTTTGGGCACATCGCCGGTCAAAACCTGCGCGCCCTGCTTGCCAATCACCACATCGTCTTCAATACGAATACCGATGCCCCGCCATTTTTTCGCGACCTTGCGGTTGTCCGGAGCAATATAAATACCCGGCTCCACCGTCATTACCATGCCCGGCTCCAGCAGGCGCCAGTGACCGTCCACTTTGTAATCTCCCACATCGTGAACATCCATACCCAGCCAGTGTCCGGCGCGGTGCATGTAAAACTCCGCATAGGCGCCGCAGGCAATAAGATCCTTGACCTTGCCCTTCAACAGCCCTAGATCCACCAGACCTTCGGTGATGACTCGCACTGTCGCCTGATGCGGGGCATCCCAGTGGTGCCCGGCGCGCGCGGCTTTGATGGCCTCCAGCTGTGCCTCCAGCACGATGTCGTAGATGGCTTTTTGCTCGGGGCTAAATTTGCCACTTATCGGAAAGGTACGGGTAATATCCGCCGCGTAGTGCTCAAGTTCACAGCCCGCGTCGATCAACACGAGATCGCCGCTGTTGAGAACCGAATTGTTTTCTGTGTAGTGTAAGACGCAACCATTCACGCCACCACCGACTATCGACGAGTAGGCCGGGCTACGCGCCCCTGCGGAGGCGAACTCGTGCTCTATTTCGGCCTGCAGTTGATATTCAAACATGCCAGGCCTGACCGCCTGCATGGCCCGGCGGTGGGCGCGGGCAGAAATTTTCCCCGCCCTGTCCATGATTTTTAGCTCCGCGGCACTTTTGAACAAGCGCATTTCGTGAAGCAGATGGTCCATATCCACAAACTCTCCGGGCGGCACCGCACCGCTACGCGCCCGAGAACGAATATCGTTAACCCACCCCATCAGATGTCGGTCGAATTCCTGATCCTTGCCCACCGCGTAGTACACCCGCTCGCGGCCTTCCAGCAGGCCCGGCAAAATGTCGTCAATATCGTCGATGGGAAATGCATCATCCGCCGCGTAAGTCTCGCAGGCACCTGCAGGGCCCGCTCGGTAGCCGTCCCAGATTTCCCGCGCGCGATCGCGCTCGCGACAAAACAATACGAACTGCCCGTGCCGACGATCCGGAACCAATACCAGCACCGCTTCCGGCTCCGGGAACCCGCTGAGATAATAAAAATCGCTGTCCTGACGATAGGGGTACTGGGTATCGCGACTACGGGTTCGCTCCGGTGCGGCGGTGATAATCGCAATACTGTCGCGCCCCATCATCGCCATCAGGTCCCGGCGGCGGCGCGCAAATTCTTTGGCGGTGATCATTAAAGCCTCGACATCTAGTGGATCTGCGGGGGGTCAATGGCGGATTGTGCCACGTCCGCGTACACCAGCAATACTGCCATGCGTACGTATTCTGCCAGCTCAAAAAAACTGGCTTCGTTTTCCTCGTTCTCGTCTGGATTATGATCCGCCTGCGCAATGGCCGCGAGATCCCGCAATGCGTCGCTGGTGTCCGCCGAGAGCTGGGTCTCACCCGCGAGACCAGACAGACCCAAACCCGTCAGAAAGCCCTGACACCAGGCAGCAAGGGATCGCGTACGAGTGTCCAGGGTTTCGTCGTCGTCCGGCAACAGCGGTTGAAAACTGAATTCACTCTCTCGCAACTCGCCCAGAATCAGGGCATTTAGCTCCACCAGGCTGTGCATCAACGGTTGTGCAAGGGTTTTGTCGATCTGCAGGGTTTCGCTTACGGCGTCCAGTAGACCCGCTGGCGTAAGCTGCTGCCCTCCACACAGGCGCCCGCACAGCATGCCGTGTAGTTCCGCTGGATTGGTGAGTGTGCCGGTCGGCAGCAGGCTGATGGCGAGTGCATCGAAGCTCATCGGGAAACATTCTGTATCGCAAAATGGTTATCCTACCACCCTCCGACGGCGAACTTCATCCCAACCAGCGTGATCCATAAAAATCTTTTTTAATTGTTATGCTAAGGTATTGTTTCTCGAAATTGCCTGAACATGATTGACCCCCTTTACGCGGGACAATATAGTTACCCCACGGCGGAAACAGCAAAACAACAATGAGCGACGAATCCATTAATTCTCTCGAGCAAAAGATCGATCATCTGATCGCTCTTAGCGAGCGCCTGAAACAGGAAAATCTCGCCCTGCGCCAGCGGGAAACGGTACTGGTGCGGGATCGCAATCGACTGCTGGAAAAAAATGACCTGGCGCGGGCGCGCGTCGAGAGCATGATCGCGCGGCTGAAAAACCTCGGCACGGAAGGGTAACTGGCCGTGGCCAATACCAATACCGATACCGTCACCATTCGCGTACTCGACAAGGAGTATCAGGTACATTGCCCGCCCGATGAGCAGGGTGCCTTGACCCAGTCCGCACAACTGCTCGACACCCGTATGCGCGATATCCGCAAGTCCGGCAACGTGATCGGGCTGGAACGCATCGCCGTTATGGCAGCACTCAATCTAGCCTACGACCTGATGACGGCGGAGTCCCGCACGCGCTCGGACGACAGCAGCCAACGCGAGCTAAAACGTCTGGATCGTAAACTGACGAAGGTGTTAAACGATCTGGAGCGACCCAGCGCCGAGTAGGGGTTTCCCGTCGGGCGCTGTGCTGGGCTATAATCCAACCACCCTGGGGTGTTGGCCAGTCAAAAAGTTCTTGAGCCGATAACACTAAACCGGGAGTTTCCCGTGGCGCTGTTGTGCATATCCGCTCGACGGAAAGCCTGATGCATCACGGAAGTTCCCACCTTGAGCCGTTGGGTTCAGGGCCACTTTGACAGCGGCACTTTGGGGCCTTTTTCGAGCCACGGGATGTGACTCCACGGCAAACCCCTCTAGCCAGGTTACCCGTCACACATGAACCTGCAACTGCGCCGGGACCTTCGAGCACTTAGACGCAAGCTCACAGCTATTCAGCAGGAACACGCTGGCCATGCACTGCTCGATGTTGTGTCGCGACTGACCCAGTATCGACGGGCGAAAAGACTCGCGTTTTATTTACCCAACGACGGTGAAATCGACCCAACCACCCTGCTGGAACACTGCGTGCACGGGGACAAATCCTGCTATTTGCCGGTTGTTCACCCGATCGGACAGAATCGCTTGCACTTTGTGCGCTATGACCCGGATGCGCCGTTGGTGATAAACCGCTTTGGCATTGCAGAACCTCCACTGACGCGCAACCGCATCGCGCCGGTCTGGACACTGGATATTATTTTCCTGCCGCTGGTGGCATTTGATCGCAGCGGCACCCGGCTCGGCATGGGAGCTGGTTACTATGATCGCAGCCTCGCACAGGTCGCCGCCAGCAAGACACAAAAACCGCTGTTGATTGGTCTTGCCCACAGCTGTCAGGAAGTGAGCGTTTTGCCGCGCGCCCCCTGGGATGTCCCAGTGCATATGGTCGCGACCGAAACAGAACTCATTATCGCCAACCAGACGAAATAACGGCCCCCGTAGTCAAACTCACTGGTCAACCACACGAAACCACTATGAGAAAAACCAAAATTATCTGCACCATTGGACCGGCTACCAGCTCCCTCGATACGCTCAGGCAGCTAGCCAAAGCGGGAATGAATATCGCGCGCCTGAATATGTCCCATGGCAATCACGAATCCCATGCGGCTGTCATCGCGGCCATCAAGACGCTGAATAAGACCCTCAATCACCCCATCGCCATGTTGGTGGACACCCAGGGGCCAGAAATTCGCACCGGCGATCGCGCCAACGACCTCAATCTCAACACCGGGGACGTGGTATCGGTGGTGGCCCGCGGCGCCAGCGACGTTGAAGCCAGCTCCATCCAGATCAATTACGCGGATCTGATCCACGACGTAAATGTGGGCGACAAAATCACTGTGGATAACGGTCTGATTAATCTGGAAGTGCTGGAAAAAATCCCTCCCGTTATGACATGCAGAGTAATCGACGGTGGCATCCTTAAAAGCAAAAGACACGTGAACTTGCCAGGAATACGCGTCAACTTGCCGGCAATTACGGAAAAAGACAAAAGAGATATAGAATTTTCTATAGCTTCCGGAGTGGATTTTATTGCACTCTCATTTGTTCGCAATAAAAGCGATATCGACGAATTAAGAGGAATTTTAGCCGCAAATAGCAGCAAAATAAGGATAATTGCCAAAATCGAAGACCAGGAAGGATTGACCAACCTCGAATCCATCATCGACGCCGCCGACGGCATTATGGTAGCGAGAGGTGACCTCGGCGTGGAGATACCTCTGGAAGTCCTGCCGCGAGTACAACGGCGCATCGTTCGGCAGTGCGCCATTCAGGGTCGACGGGTTATCGTGGCAACGCATATGCTGGAATCAATGATTGAAAACCCGACGCCAACCCGTGCGGAAGTGACCGACGTGGCCAATGCCGTGTACGAAGAGGCCGACGCCATTATGCTGTCCGCCGAAACCACCATCGGCAAATACCCGGTGCGCTGCGTAGAGACCCTCGACCGCATCGCCCGCTCGATAGAAAACAGTCGCGGATTACTGTTTACCGACGATCTGCAACTCGACACGGACAAACAGGAAATCTCCGCAGCGGCCGTTAAACTGGCCGAATCCATCGGTGCCAAAGCGATCATCGTCCCCACCAAAACCGGCCGCATGGCCAACTACCTGACCAACTGCCACCCGCAAACGCCAATAATCTGCGCCTTTACCTTTGCGGCGCAGACCCAGCGTCAGCTGGTCCTCAACCGCAATGTATTGAGTTTTCTGATTGACTACCACGCCGATCCCGAGCAAATTTTGTGCGAGGCCGCCAAGGTTTTGCTCGCCAGAAAAGAGTTTGCGGAAGCGGATAAAGTCGTGGTGATCTCCGACACCCTGAGCGGACCGGGTATCGACGCCGTGCAAATTCGCCACCTCGGCGAATTACAACACCTGTGATGAATGCCGTAATGCGCAACTAACTCAGGAAAAACCGGTAGGCATCGTTGTTAGACTCCTCCCGATAGCGGTAGTGCATGGAGTCGAGAAACAGCGGAACTTCCCGCCGCTCCCGGTGCGGCACCTGCAAGCCCACCAACACTCGGCCGTAAGCCGCACCGTGGTTGCGGTAATGGAACATGGAAATATTCCAGCGCCCACCCAGCTTCCCCAGAAATCCGGATAGCGCACCGGGCCGTTCCGGAAACTCGAAACGGTACACTACCTCATTGTCGATTTCGGGCGCCCGCCCGCCAACCATATAGCGAATATGTAATTTGGCCATTTCGTTGTCGGTCATATCCACCACCCGATAACCTTTGAGAACCAGATCCTTGACCAGAGCCTCCCGATCCTGGTCAGAAACGACCTGCACACCGACAAAAATATGTGCCTCGCGGTTGTCAGCGTAACGGTAATTGAACTCGGTCACCATGCGCTGACTGAGAGCCGCGCAGAAACGGCGGAAACTGCCGGGCTTTTCGGGAATAGTGACGGCTATAATCGCTTCGCGTTTCTCGCCGATTTCAGTGCGCTCGGAGATGTAGCGCAACCGATCAAAATTAATATTGGCACCACTGTCTATCGCCAGCAGGGTTTGGCCACTACCGCCAGTTAGCTCCACGTGCTTCTTCAGCCCGGCCACAGCCAGCGCCCCGGCAGGTTCGCTGATGGAACGGGTATCGTCGAAAATATCCTTGATCGCCGCGCAAATTTCATCCGTGGAGACGGTTATCACCCCGTCAATCGTTTTGCGCAGCACACGAAAGGTCTCCTTGCCGATCTGCGCGACGGCGGTACCGTCTGCAAACAGACCCACATCTTTAAGACGCACTCGACGGCCCGCTTTCATGGCCGCATCCAGACAGGCGGCATCCTCGGACTCAACGGCATAGATTTTGACACCCGGGCGCACGTACTTTACGTAGGCGGCGATTCCCGCACAGAGCCCGCCTCCGCCAACCGGCACAAATATGGCATCGAGCGCTCCGGGGCGCTGCCGCAAAATTTCCATACCGATGGTACCCTGGCCGGCAATCACTTCCGGGTCATCGAAAGGATGGACGTAAACCATGCCTTTCTCAGCCACCAATTTCTGCGCAAAAGTGGATGCGGCGTCGTAGGTGTCCCCGTGTAGCACCACTTTGGCGCCACGGGCGCGCACCGCATCCACTTTTATCTGTTGCGTGATACGCGGCATCACGATAGTCGCCTTGATGCCCATTTTGCGCGCGGCCAGAGCCAAACCCTGGGCATGATTGCCCGCAGAGGCCGCGATGACGCCTTTGCGACGTTCAACCTCAGTGAGACTAAGTAATTTATTGTAGGCGCCGCGTAATTTGAAGGAAAACACCGGCTGCAGGTCTTCCCGCTTGAGCAACACCTCGTTATTCAGGCGCTGGGACAACAACGGGGCGTTATCGATCGGCGTTTCCACGGCGAGATCGTAGATACGCGCGTCGAGAATCCGTTTAACGTAACTTTTGGGCATGGTTCCCGGTATCCTTATCAAATCAATGTGCCGATGGCCATAATAGCGGTCAATCAGCCCTGATAGCGATCAACCAGCTCAGTAGCGGATCGTTTTGGCTCGGAGCTAGCGACGAAAGGCATCGGCGAAAGCTATCAGTGCCACAGAAGGTTATGGTAAATAGTCACCCGCCTTAACGCCAGCGCCGCGAACAAAACTGGTGATGCGCCACAGCTTTCGTATAATTGCCCCCCTGACAGACTTGGGAGTCTGCGATGACCCAGGAACAACTCAAACAGGCAGCGGCCCGCGCGGCCCTCGATTATGTCTTAGCCAAAACCGGTTTTGACAGTATTGTCGGCGTCGGTACCGGTTCCACCACGAACTATTTCATCGATCTGCTCGCGGAAAAAAAAGGGCGTATCGCGGGGACTGTGACCACATCGAGCGCGTCAGCGCAGCGCTTGCGCGATCACAAAATTCCGGTCTACGATTTGAATGCGGTCGACAGTGTTGAAATTTACGTGGACGGGGCCGATGAAATCGACCCCAGGCTGGAGATGATCAAAGGCGGTGGCGCCGCCCTGACCCAGGAAAAAATCGTAGCAGCGGTAGCCCGGGAATTTGTGTGCATCGCCGACCACAGCAAATGGGTGGACCACCTCGGCACGTTTGCGGTACCTGTTGAGGTGATTCCCATGGCCCGCAGCTACGTGGCCCGGGAACTGCTGAAGATGGGCGGCGGACCGGTGTACCGGGAGGGCGTGGTGACGGATAACGGCAACGTGATTCTCGACGTACACAACCTGTACCCCATAGGCGCACCCCGCGCCCTCGAAGAAAAATTGAATAACATCGTCGGCGTAGTCACCTGCGGCCTGTTTGCGCTGCGTCCAGCGGACCTGCTATTACTGGCCGGTGACAACGGCGTACAAACCATTCGACGCACTAACTAATCCGCACATTCATCCGTCAAAACGGCCACCCACTGGACAACTGAGCACCCACCGTGAATGTCATTGAGGCCATTGAAAGCCGTATTTCCTGCCGTGCATTTCTCGATACGGCAGTACCACTTGAGACCATCAGGGAGATACTCGATCTCGCCCGACTGGCACCCTCCGGAGGCAATATCCAGCCGTGGCACGTACACGTCGTGGCGGGTAAAAAACGCCAGGAACTGGTGGATCGCGCCATCGCTTCGTTCACCGCCAATCCCGATGGCGAGCAACCGCGAGAGTATCTGGGCTATCCGGTAAAGTGGGTTCAACCCTATAAGACCCGCAGATTCGACGTTGGCAAAGCGCTCTATTCGGCACTGGGTATCGACCGGCGCGACAAGACTGCACGCGGCGAACAAATGCTCAGAAATTTTTATTTTTTTGATGCGCCGGTGGGCCTGATGTTTACCATTCACAAAACCCTGTGGCCGGGACAGCTCAACGATCTCGGAATATTTATGGGCAACGTAATTTTACTGGCGCGGGAATTCGGTCTGCATACCTGCGCCCAGGGCTTCTGGCAAAATGTAAATCGCACCGTCCACGAGGTGCTGGAGATTCCCTACGACTATATTATTTATTCGGGTATGGCGCTCGGTCACATAGATCCCAATCACCCCGCTAATCAGGTAAAAAGCGGGCGCGGCGAAGTGGATGATTTTGCAACCTTTATGGGTTTCGACGACTAAACGGCAACTCCAGGTTAACGCCAGGGCCCGCCAGACATTCAATATCGTGCCACGGGGAATATACGTTTTAAAATTTATCGATTACTCGTTTCGATAAAGCTGCGCAAAGCGCGTTGCATTGAAGCCATTCATGCGCGCGTCGTCAACCAGGATAATTGGTACACCACGACCACCCAGGCGCTCAAAATCCTCCCGCCCCTGTTGCGAAGTTTCAACATCAAATTCGCTAAACGCAATGCCGTTATCAATAAAATAGCGCCGTGCTTTTTTACACACGCCACACCAGACGGCACTGTACATAACGACACTCTTGCCTGTGGATTTGGCCTTGTCGATCCTCGCCTGCTCGCGGGCGCCAAGAAAATCCGAGGCCGTAACTTCAATACCGCTAAACGTGTTTATACGGTTATCAATCACCTGTGTCTCAACTTTTTCAGGCGCCACTTCCCGTGGTAATTGGTCGCTAAAATGCACATTGCCATCCGCGTCTACCCAGCGATGCACCTGCTCGGCACACAGAGGCAGACTGACACTCAGGAGGAGCGCCATCACCAGCGTCAATATTCGCATAACTCGTCCATCCCTTGATCGTTTCTGCGCCGTTAGCAAGCCACAAAACCAGCCGCCACACAACAATCCCCGGCCTTTTGATCCAGCCTTCCGTCCCGGAGCGACTACCCCAACAAGGTGCAAATAAGGCACAATTAGCCCACCAGGGAGCGATCATGGCCGAACACAATTTTCGTTTAATTCTTTCTTGCCCGGACAGCGTCGGCATCGTCGCCGCAGTGAGTTCCTTTTTTGCCGACGAAGGTGGGCTGATCGTTGAGGCTAATCACTATCGGGATCCGAACAGCAACTGGTTTTATACGCGCCAGGTCATCGCCGCCGATTCGCTGCGCTACGACCTGGACGAGCTGAAAGCGCGCTTTGGGTCGGTTGCCAGTCGTTTCAAGATGCGCTGGCAAATTACCGACACCGCGACCCCCAAGCGGGTGGTGATTATGGCCAGCAAACAAGCGCACTGCCTCTCTGATCTACTGTACCGCTGGCGTAGCAAGGAGTTGTTGTTTGACATTGCCGCCGTCATTTCAAATCACAACGATCTACGCAGCTACGTGGAGTGGCACCAGCTACCCTACCATCACCTGCCCGCCCTGCCT
>JBFJKD010000001.1:0-36822 GCA_041635095.1 Porticoccaceae bacterium | reverse complement strand
GTGCGGGCGGCTTTTTCCATCCATTTCGCAAGCATTGGCGGCGGCCTGGACAGCGGCGAATTGCCCCATGGGGTCATGCTCGGTAGAATGCGCGTTGTCACCACCGCTCCTGGACACCCGCCGCTGTGAGTTCCGCGCCTGAGCACGACAACGGCACACTCCCATGTACGCCGGGCACTTGAACGCCGTTGTATCCCCCTACTGAGGCGGGTCACTTTTCCTTCGCTGTTTCGCCGCTGGGGCAGGCACTTTGGCGATGGCAACTCTGCCCCCTGCCGACTATCTGGTCGGCCTCAACCACGGAACAGAAATTTTGATGCACTCCATAAAACGGGACTGGTTCGCCAACGTCCGCAACGACTTGCTGGCAGGCCTCGTGGTCGCGCTGGCGCTAATTCCCGAAGCAATTGCCTTCTCGATCATCGCCGGTGTTGATCCTAAAGTCGGCCTCTACGCCTCTTTCTGTATCGCAGTGGTAATCGCTTTCGTGGGCGGTCGACCGGGTATGATCTCGGCCGCCACCGGCGCCATGGCGTTGCTGATGGTGACACTGGTCAAGGATCACGGTCTCCAGTACCTGCTTGCCGCAACCGTACTTACGGGTGTGCTTCAGATCATTGCCGGTTGGGTGCGCCTCGGCGCGCTGATGCGCTTTGTCTCCCGCTCGGTGGTGACAGGCTTCGTGAATGCGCTGGCCATCCTGATCTTCCTGGCACAGTTGCCGGAACTCACTAACGTCACTTGGCACGTCTACGCCATGACCGCCGCGGGACTGACTATCATTTATGGCTTTCCCTACATTACCAAAGCGATTCCCTCGCCACTGGTGACTATTGTGGCGTTGACCGCCGTGGCGATGTTTATCGATCTGGACATCCGCACCGTGGGCGACATGGGCGCGCTACCCGACACGCTACCGGTGTTCCTTATTCCCGATATCCCGCTGAACTTCGCGACGCTGGTGATTATCTTCCCGTACGCGCTAACTCTGATGGTGGTAGGCCTGCTCGAATCCCTGATGACCGCGACAATCGTCGACGATCTGACTGACACCAGGAGCGACAAAAACCGCGAATGCGTGGGCCAGGGCGTTGCCAATATCGCCAGCGGTTTCATTGGCGGCATGGCCGGTTGCGCCATGATTGGCCAGTCGGTGATCAACGTGAAATCAGGCGGGCGCGGGCGCTTGTCGACACTTTGTGCAGGCGTTTTCCTGCTGTTAATGGTGGTATTTCTGGGCGAGTGGGTTAGTCAAATTCCCATGGCTGCCCTCGTCGCCGTCATGATTATGGTAGCCATCGGCACCTTCAATTGGGGCTCCATTAGAAATCTGCGCGAGCACCCGAAAAGCTCCAGTGTGGTAATGCTGGCCACGGTCGTGGTCACGGTTGCCACCCACGATCTGGCCATGGGCGTACTCACCGGGGTGCTGCTTTCGGGTTTCTTCTTTGCACACAAGGTGGGGCAGATCCTGCGCGTCCGTTCACTCGCGGAAGACGAGGGGCGCACTCGCACCTATAGGGTATTCGGACAGGTGTTTTTCGCCAGTGCTGATCGTTTCACTGACGTTTTCGACTATAAGGAAGTGATTGAAAAGGTGCGCATCGACGTGAGCCGGGCTCACTTCTGGGACATCACCGCCGTGAGCGCGCTGGACAAAGTGGTGCTGAAATTTCGCCGCGAAGGTACCGACGTCGAGGTGCTTGGTCTGAATGAGGCCAGCGCCACCCTGGTGGACAAGTTCGCCGTGCATGACAAGGACGTTGCCGACGACATTCTCATGGGCCATTAAGGAGCGCCAATATGAACGACGAGAACAAAGTCCTGGCCTGTGTCGATCAGTCGCGCTTTGCGGACTATGTGGCCGATTACGCCGCATGGGCGGCGCAACGCATGAGTGCGCCACTTGAGTTGCTGCATATCATCGATCGCCATCCCGAAACCGCGAGCACTCAGGATCACAGTGGCACCATTGGCATCGACGCTCAGGAGCAACTGCTAAGCGTGCTATCCAATGCGGACGAGTCGCACAGTAAAGCCGCGCGCGAGCAGGGTCGGCTCTTTCTGAATCGGCTACGGGAGCGCGCCGTTGCCGCTGGCGTGCAATCGCCGGATATTCGTCAACGTTACGGACAACTGGAAGAAACACTCGCGGAACAAGAGGACGATGTGCGCCTCTTCGTGCTGGGTCGGCGCGGCGAATCAGCGGAACACACGCAGCGCGACCTGGGTCGTCACGTCGAGCGCGTGGTGCGCGCCCTGCATAAACCGATTCTGGCGATCACCGAGGGGTTCACCGAACCACGCCGCGTGATGATTGCCTTCGACGGCGAAATTGTTACCCGCCGAGGCGTCGAGATGGTCGCGTCAAGCCCGCTCTTCAAAGGCCTCCCGGTGCATCTATTGATGTCCGGCAAGGAAAACCAGGATGCTTCAAAGGAACTTGAGTGGGCAAAAAAAACCCTGGAGTCCGCGGGTTTCGATGCCCCGATGTCCCACATACCGGGGGATGCGGAGCGGGTTATAGCCCGGGCCGTAAAGGATCAGGGCATCGATATTCTAATCATGGGAGCATACAGCCATGCGCCGCTGCGCAGCCTGCTGTTTGGCAGTAAAACCACGGACCTGCTGCGCGCGGCGACCATTCCCACCCTGCTCCTTCGTTAATGGCAAGCAGGAAGATGGCCAGCACACCCTGGAACAGATCGAAGAACAACGGCGCCATAGACGACAAACCATCTGGCCCCGCCAGCCCGGCCAATCAGCAAGCCTCCAATTGACAACAGGATGCCTTTGCCTAAAAAACTTGGTGGACGACCGAACCCCAGTCGCTGCGCTGCGACCAACCCCGGGCAAGGACGATCCCCCCCAGAATTGCCGGTATTTCCAGCAACACCAGCAACAACGGCAGGTACTCTTCAAAAACAACGGCAGGTACTCTTCAAAAATAATATCGCGCATGGCGAAATATATCACCGCCACAGCGTAGGTGCCCAACCTCACCGATCCATAGTGAGCGGCAATTGGCGGCATCTGCCCGCTTGAAACGCCCTGCGTAGTGTAAAATCGGGAGACCAGAGAAAGACCGGCGCAAATGCTGCGTCAGGGGACAGCCGTAGACAAACACAATCGCCCACGCCTGCTAAAAATTGTCTATTTATTCTCTGGTTGCGTGGGCGTTGGCTCGTATGTCATTTTTTTTGTTGATCACCGAGATACGACATCACTTTCGCAGGGACTGCCGGTATGCCAGAATAATGCCGCTTGACGCAATGTCCCTGGGAAACCGCACATGCAGCATATTCTCGTTATCTGGAATTACGACAACCCGCAACATTCTGTCCTCGACTCTGTCCTCAACTCAGTCCTCGACAAGGCTATTGCGATGGCGGTGCCGTTTGGCGCGAAAATCAGTATGGCTGTTTTTGGTGCGCCACGACCCGGCAGAGAAGCCAGGGAGGCTGTTCAGGCAATTATCGCCGCAGCCCTTGCGCGCCAGCCCGCGCCAAAGCTCAAAGTCAGCATTGAGTTTGTCGCTCACCCGGACATTGCCGAATGGACTTCGCAAACGGTAGCATCCCGCGCTATTGCGCTGGTGATAAAAACCGGGGATTACTCCAGGAAGGTATTCCACACGCCGACCGACTGGAAACTAATTCGTCAGCTCACCTGTCCGCTGTTGATCTGTTCACCCAAAAAATGGAAAAGCAAGCCGTGCATACTGGCCACGGTGGATGTCGCGAGCCGCAACGCACTACAGCAAACCATCAACGGCAAGGTGCTGGATATGGCACAACAATTGGCCGTCGCTGGCCACAGCAAATTACACGTTGCCTACACGATTGCAATCGCCAAAGCACTCGACGCGCTAGTGATTACAGAGCCACCGGAAGTGATGAGAAAAAAAGGGGTTGCCGCCACCAAAAAACTGCATAACCTCCTTGAACAACACGGCACCAGCGCGGATGCAGCCCACGTTACGGCTGGCGATCCGGTGAAGGAAATTGCCAGTATCGCCAAAAAAATCAAGGCGGAACTGGTCATCATGGGCAGCGTGGGCCGCAAGGGTGTCAAAGGCAAATTGCTGGGTAATACCGCAGAGAACATTATCAAAAATCTGCGCACGGACTTGCTCATTATCAAACCCTGAAAAAACCAGCGCTAATTAATCTACCGGCACAGCGGAACCTGACATTACGGACATAATTTTCACAACACGTCGCTTCACCCCCTCGCACGCCGCGCCCGGCGAATCACCGGCGCCAGTGCAATGAGTCATCGCGCGCACCTGTTTTCCCTGCGCTTCGCCCACGCGTTGCGCGAAACTATAGCGGAAAAATCCTATCGACTCCCCGCCCTGTACAAGGATGTGGTGGCGGGCATTACCGTGGGCATTATTGCCATTCCGCTCGCCATGGCGCTCGCGATAGCAAGCGGTGTGGCACCGCAATATGGGTTGTACACGGCGGTTATCGCTGGATTTATTATCCCCCTCAGCGGTGGTTCGCGATATAGCGTATCCGGCCCGACCGCCGCCTTCGTGGTAATTTTGTATCCCGTCGTCCAACAATACGGACTGGCGGGTTTAATGATCACCACAATGTTGGCCGGTGCACTGCTTATCATGATGTCGGTGCTGCGTATGGGGCGCTATATCGAATATATTCCGGCGTCGGTTACCCTCGGATTTACTGCCGGCATTGCGGTGGTTATCGCAACCATGCAGATCAAGGACTTCTTTGGTCTGGCGCTCACCATGCCAGAGCATTTTATCGACAAGGTGGCCGCGTTGGTCGCGGCTATCCCAACGCTGTCGCCCTGGACACTAATCACCGGGCTTAGCACCCTGGCTGTTCTCCAGTTGTGGCCGTATCTCAAAACGTCGATATCCGCCTATTTGCCCGCCGTGCTGGCTGGCGGCGTGGTGGCGTTCGTCCTGGATCAACAGGGGCATGCCGTTGCGACCATTAATTCAACATTCAGTTTTGTTCTCCCCGACGGAACCAGCGGATTGGGTATTCCACCATTATTGCCGGATTTTCAGTGGCCCTGGTTACGCAGCCAGCCCGGCGAGCTGCCACTGGTGTTCAGTTGGCCCCTCGCACAGGATCTACTGGCCAGCGCATTTGCGATAGCCATGCTTGGCGCCATCGAGTCACTGCTGTGTGCGGTCGTGTTGGATGGCATGACAGGCACCCGCCACAGCGCCAACAGCGAGCTGTTTGGGCAAGGACTCGGCAATATCATCGCGCCGCTGTTTGGCGGCATCACTGCAACCGCGGCAATTGCCCGCTCCGCAGCCAACTTCAGGGCAGGTGCGCAGTCGCCGGTTGCGTCGATGGTGCACGCGGTGGTCGTCCTGCTATCGTTGATTTTCCTGACTCGCTTGCTGGGTTATTTACCCATGGCAAGTATGGCCGCCCTGCTTTTGATGGTGGCGTGGAACATGAGCGAAGCGCCCAAAGCCGTGCAACTGATACGCACCGCACCGGGGAGCGACATTGCGGTGTTTTTCACCTGCTTTAGCCTCACTGTTCTATTCGACATGGTGATCGCCATCACCGCAGGTATCGTTCTGTCGTCATTGTTGTTTATGAAACAGATTGCCGAAATGACCACCGTGCGCGATGTCACCGAAAATAAAAAACTGATCGACGTGGAAGTGCCATCCAACTGGCAGATTTTAAAGATCAACGGCCCGCTGTTCTTTGCGGCGGCAGACCGCATTTTTGGCGAGCTTGCATTGCACTGCGAAAACAAACGGGGACTGGTTCTGTATCTCGATGGCGTGTCGCTTCTCGATGCCGGTGGCGTCGCCGCGTTAACCAAATTCCTGTCAAAATGTCGCGCATCGGGCACGCTGGTGTTATTGGCCGACTTACAGTTCCAACCACTAAAAACCCTGGCGCGTGCGGGCTTTAAACCCGAAGTCGGGGTTTGCGCAATCTACCCGACACTTGCCGACGCGCTGCTGTACTTGTCCGATCCGAACCCTCACTGACTGACAATCGCCGCGCTGGTTGGCAGACCAGTTAACCAGCGACTTAACCACCGACTTAACCAGCGACTGTCCCGAGAAAAATCGAGAGACCACCCCTGGCAGAAAAATCCGTGTGTTATTCCACCACCATCCGCAAGCGCAGACCGTCCGCGCCGTGGTCGTAGTATTTCGGTAGCCCTTGATAGTGCTGAAAACCGAGGCGTCGATAAAAATTAATGGCGCGCTGGTTGTCGGCACGCACCTCCAGACTAATTACGACACAGCCACGGCGTACGGCCTCCATCCGCAATTTCGCCATCAGTTGTTGCGCGAGACCACCACCCCTGAATTGCGCGGCGACCGCCAGCCCATAACAGCGACAGACGCGTGAATTACGTCGGTACAGTCCAATCGCGTAACCGACAATCGCCTGGTTTACCTCGGCCACCAGAAAATGCGCGTTGGCCCGCGTCAACAACCAGTGAAATTGACGGCGGCTAAACTGATCATCGTTAAATGTATTTTTTTCCAGAGCAGCAAGAGCCTGGAGGTCCTGTACATCGCCGATGCGAATGCGCGGCTTGCCAGCAACCTGCATGTCGATCAGTGAGTCCGACCGCGGGCTTCGAGACGGCGCACGAACTCGTCGAGAATAATGCGGTAGAGATCATCGCCCAGATAAGCGTCTTCCACACCTTTATCGATATTAGGGTTATCGTTTACCTCGATCACTACTACCGCGTTCTGCGTCGCCTTGAGATCGACCCCATATAAACTATTACCGATCAGAGACGCGGCCTTCAGCGCTGCCTTAAGTACCGACCGCGGCACCTTGTGTACGGCTACTGTTTCAAATCCACCGGATTTCACGCTGTCGGCCTGATGGTTGTATATCTGCCAGTGTCCCCTCGCCATCAGGTATTTACAGGCGTACAGGGCGCGCCCGTTGAGCACGCCTATGCGCCAGTCGAATTCGGTGGGAATGTATTCCTGCACGATAATCACGGATGACTGGGCAAACAATTCATCCGTCGCAACCTTGAATTCATCGGCATTGCTGGTTTTAACAATGCCCACCGAGAATGAACCGTCGGGAATCTTGAGCACCAGCGGCGCGCCCAGCTGCTCCACCAGCGCCTCGTAACTAAGCGGACTACCACTGAACAGCATGATGGATTTCGGTACTGCCACCCGGTTCGACGTTAACAGTTCGTGTAGAAATACTTTGTTGGTACATTTGATAATCGAATCGGGATCATCGATCACCGGCATATTGTGCCGCGCCGCCAACTGCGCAAATGCGTAGGTCGCATGATTGACAGCCGTGGTTTGGCGAATAAACAGCGCGTCGTATTCAAGCAATCGGTTTATCTCCTGGGAACCAATCATATCGACATCCATGTTCAACAATTTTGCCTGTTGCACAAATTTCTGCAGCGCGCCCTTGTTGCTTGGCGGCATAGATTCTTCGGGATCGACCAGAATCGCCAAATCGAAACGGGATGATTTACCGGAACGCGGGGTACGCCAGATTTTTTTACTGAAACCATCCAGCGCCTCGGAAAACTCGTCCTGCTCCTTATCGCTAAGACCCTGTAATTTACCCAGGCGGACGGCGCTTATTTGCCAGTTGAGTTGACGGTCAAACTCCACCTCAAGAATCGGTGCCGAAAATGCCTCAAACATTTTTCGGGCCAACTTTTGTAGCTCGGGAATACGCGTTTTTCCAAAAAATATTTTAACTGAGAAACGACCTTCGCCCTGCAGCATCGCGCCGTCCAGGTAGCGTTGCACCCTGGTGAGCACATCGGCATTGAGCTTGATCATGGCGCCGCTCGCCACCTCGTTGATGGTGCGCACCGACGGTATGATTCTTTGGCCCCTGGCCTGGGCCAATAACGAACAGTAATAGCCCTCGCTGCGGTAGCTGAAATCCGGGCACAGGTTGTAGATCTGACCATCTGCGCGGCGGTAATCTGGCGTCGACAGATAGCTCTGGGCGGTGATCACCTGTTCGGTGCTGAAATAAGGTGCCCAGGTAGCGAGATTATCGACCACGACGTAGAGGTTAGACATCGCGGTTATGCCAGCGCCACGATCTTGCCAAGGCCGCGCGCAACCAGCTCGGATTTAACCATGGATCGAATCTCCTTTTCGTGCTCCAGCATCAGGGCCTTCTCCAATATGGTGGCGGCATCATCAAACGCAATCGAACGAATAAGCCATTTTATCTTGGGTAAGTTATAGGCGCTCATGCTCAGGGTATCGATGCCCATGCCTAGCAACAACAGCGCCGCCAGCGGATCGGCGGCCATTTCACCACACAAACTGACTGGCAGGTTGAGGCGCTTGGCCGTCTGAATAATATGGTACACCTGATGCAGTACGGCCGGGTGCAGATTATCAAACATGCCCGACACACGGGGGTTATTGCGATCTACTGCCAGTAGATATTGCGCCAGATCGTTGGAGCCGATCGAGATAAAATCAATCCTGTGGGCCAGAAAGGGGAGCAAGGTGATGGCCCCAGGCACTTCTACCATAATACCAATCCTGGGCACTGCGACGCGGTACCCTTCCGACTGCAGCTGGCCCAGCGCATCCACGAGAATTTCCCGAAAACTGGTTACTTCGTCGACCCGACTCACCATGGGCAACAGTATGTGCAGGTTGTCGAGCCCCACCGAGGCGCGCAACATGGCTCGCACCTGAGTCATAAATATCGCGGCATTATCCAGTGTAAAGCGAATTCCGCGCCACCCCAGACAGGGATTTTCTTCCTTAAAAGAATAATACGGCAGGGCCTTGTCCCCACCGATATCCAGGGTACGAATATAAACGGGCTTATTGCGATACGCTTCCAGCACGTGCCGATAAACGGAACACTGCTCATCTTCGGTCGGAAAATTATCGTGTATCATAAACGGAATTTCAGAGCGATACAGTCCCACGCCCTGCGCGCCGCGCAGCAGACCCGGCGATATGTCCGCCATCAGCCCGGTATTGGTGTACAGCTTTATGGAGATCCCATCCAGGGTAACCGCTGGCTCGTCTTTCAAATGTTCCAGTTCGCGCAGCAGGTTGCGCTCCCGGTCGCGCACCCCGCGATACTCGGCCACCAGCGCTTCGGGGGCATTAAACACCACCTCCCCCTGATAACCGTCAACGATCGCCGGCGCGCCTTCCTCCAGCCCTTTTATCTCCCCCGTACCCATGACAGCGGCGATACCCAACGCGTTGGCCAGCACCGCGGTGTGCGACAAGGACGACCCGGAGGTACACACAATGCCGACCACCTGCTCGGTGCGGTAACGAGCCAGGTCCGTGATGCTGATCAGGTCGCCCACCAGGATCAGGTCGGTGGCAGCGGTAGGCACGAACGTCTTACCCGCCAGCTTGTTATACAGCTTGCTTCCTATGTTACGAATATCTTCGCCGCGCGCCCGAAAATAGGGATCCTCCATGGTCTCAAATTGCAACGCGTACTTATCGACTACGCTGCGAATCGCACCCGGCGCCCAGTTGCCCTGACGAACCTCCGTTTCGATATCGCCAATCAGATTACTGTTATCCAGCAACATACGATACACGGCAAAAATTTCCGCAACATCCCCCGGCAGACTGGCGGACAAGCTCGCCGCGCCCTCCTCCAATTCGTGCCGGGTAAGCCGCAAAGCCTCGCGAAATGCAGTGATTTCCAGATCAATGTTGTCGGTTTTACAGTCGGGTACGGTGCCAAACCCACCGTCGGCAATCAGATGCAGCTTGCCAATCCCAATACCGGCCGCGCCCCTGACGCCCGCCACGCGTTTTACCCCAGATACCCGGGCGGGTGTGGCGGCATGATCCTGTTGCGCAACTATTTGCTGGGAAATACCGGCCAACTGCGCGGCCATAGTGATTAAAAAGGCTTCTTCATCATCCGTAAACTTGCGGCGCCGTTTTTGCTGTACCACCAGCACACCGACCAGCTGGCGCATGTTGATCAACGGCACACACATAAATCCGCGGTAGGATTCTTCGCCGGTTTCGGGAAAATATTTATATTTTTCGTGGGTCAACGCGTTTTCCACATTGAGCGGATGGCGGGTCAAAGCAGTAGTGCCCACCAGCCCAACGCCAATTTTCATACGCACCTTGCCCACCGATTCGGATGCCAGACCCTGCGTCGCCACCAAGACCAGCTCGTCGTCGCCCTCGGCCAGATAAAGGCTACACACGTCCACTCTCATGGCGGCCTGAATTTCCGTAACCAACGTTGCGGTTTGTTGGTCGGGTGTCGGGGCCGTGGCGATCTTCTGAACAATTTTCTTCAGGGTAATCAGTGAATTTTTCATGGAGTAAACAACCTTCCCGCGCGGCCGATCAAGTGTCCCAGAGGAAGGCCATTCATGCAGCGCAAGAATGGTGTGTTGTCGCTCTCGACATAGAAAGGGTTGCTCCTCCAAAACGTTCTGATGCCTGCGGACACTGGGCAAATAAACGGCCCGATTGGCGATGATTTAAGGGGCTATCCGCGGGAAAAGCAATCACTTTTTTTCTAATGTTGCGCTCGTTGCATAACAACTGCGCAGAAAAACAACATTAGACAAATTGATCGGTGTTCGGTAAATCCTCCCCGGCGTTATAATGGTCGGCCAGGTTAGGCTGCTGTTGCGAACAACCAGAGTGCGCAAATTTCTGCGCCGCTGTGCAAGGACTCCCCGGACATGAAGATACGCGCTGTTTTATGGGATTTTGGCGGGGTGCTCACCACATCGCCTTTCGACGCATTCAATCGTTTTGAAGAACAACGGGGTTATCCGCGAGATTTCATCCGCTCGATTAACGCCACCAATCCCGACCGCAATGCCTGGGCACGGCTGGAGGCGAATCGAATTTCGGCGCAGGAGTTTGACCACGCCTTCAGGGACGAATCGAGCGCCGCTGGCCATGCCATTCGCGGTGCGGACGTACTGGGGCTTCTGGATGGAGATGTGCGTCCACGCATGGTACAGGTGCTGGAGCGCGTGAAACAGGACTTCCGGGTTGCCTGTCTCACCAACAATATAAGACCCCGCAACCACCCGAGTAACGACGCTGACACGCCACGGGCCCACGCGGTCGATGCGGTGATGAATTTATTCGAGTATGTCCTCGAATCGAGCGTCGAGGGTATGCGCAAACCAGAAACCCGATTCTACCAACTGGCCTGTAGTCGCCTGCAGGTTGAGCCGACGGAAGTAGTCTACCTCGACGACCTGGGCATCAACCTGAAACCCGCGCGAGCCCTGGGTATGACCACGATCAAGGTTGTCTCCGAACAGCAGGCCATTGACGACCTTGGGCACGCGCTCGGCGTCAACTTCTAGCCTGTGTGCTCTCCGTACGCACCGGCTTCCGGGGACACGGATAGTGAATCGCCCGCTAGTCCTTGCACTCCCCGTAATTGCATTCCGGATTGGTGATGGGATCGTGGCAGGTAAACCCATTTTTACAGGAGCTGATAAAGGACGGTCCGCAAGCATTGGCATACACCGTATCGCCGAGCATGCCGCACTTCTTGCCGCGGGCTGCGTCCGTCGGCGCCACCAGACGCCCTGGGGCCGCATCTTTTTTCCCCGCGGTGATCACCTGGACTCGCTCTTCCGCAGCAGCGGGGGCTGCCCTGTTTTCGGTAGCCAATGTGCTCAGGGTATACGGCACAAATAACAACGTTATAACCACTGCAATAATTGATTTCATGACAGGCACCTCTGTTGTGCAAAGATGATTTGACAGACACCAGGATGGGTAAACTACCAGCGTTTTCTAAACATAGTTGACGATTTCCAGTCCGTCAAATCGATGCGCCTGTATGACGCCCTTTTTTATACTGTACTTTTTATACTGTAGTTTACGGAGCAAGCATGACGAGGTAGCTTGGCGATGACGATGAACACAGGTTTTCCTGTACATCTCACCTGGCTACTGCAAATCG
The DNA here is from genome assembly GCA_041635095.1 of Porticoccaceae bacterium. Taxonomy (GTDB): domain Bacteria; phylum Pseudomonadota; class Gammaproteobacteria; order Pseudomonadales; family Porticoccaceae; genus JBFJKD01. The sequence goes on along the minus strand of JBFJKD010000001.1, from coordinate 24,883 downwards.
CGAGGCTGCGTGGCGCTGTGTCCTGATCCAACGTCAGCACAGTCGTTGGATTACCATTCGCATTAGTTGCAGCCTATAAAATTAGTTACAGTCTATAAAATAGTGCCCATGCGCAGGGCCGCGTCGAGACGGATGACTTCACCATTTAACATCGCGTTTTCGACAATGTGGCACACCAGTTGTGCAAACTCCGATGGAGCGCCAGCCCGTTTTGGAAAAGGCACATCGGCCAACAGGCGCGCAAAGCCTTCTGCACCGGTTTCCGCGCGGGCCAACGGTGTGTCGAACACCCCCGGGCACACGGTCACCACCCGAATGCCGTAAGGCGCGAGATCCCGCGCCATGGGCAACGTCATACCGATAACGCCGGCCTTGGATGCCGCATAGGCCGTGTTGCCCACCGGTCCGTCGAAACCAAAAATTGACGCGACATTGACAAACACCCCCCGCTCGCCATCCTCGGTCACAGGGTCCAGGGCGCTCATCTCCGCGGCCACCAGTCGACACATGTCGAAGGTGCCGGTGAGATTGGTATTCACCACGCGCAAAAAGCTGTCCAGTGGATGGGGACCTTTACTGCTGGTGATCTTGCGGCCAATCGCCGTGCCAGCGGCGTTAATCAGGATACGCGGCGGACCGTAAATTTCCAGCGTCTGGGCAACCGCGCTGACAACACTGTCTGCATCGGTAACGTCCACTTCCACAGCTAGCGCATCTAATTCGGCGGCCACTTCACGGGCCAATGTTATATTGCGATCGAGCACCGCCACGCGCGCACCGCGGGCGGCCAGCAACCGCGCCGTGGCCGCACCCAGACCCGACGCGCCGCCGGTAACAATCGCCACTTGATTTTTTATCTCCATAACCACATCCAGTTATTTGTTCAGGCCCCGCGTAATGCTGCCCGAGTTTGCGAGCGTAACGGCGAGCGTAATGGCGCGCGAATCGGATCGGTTTTTATACCGCCCGGATCGCGCCGTCCAGCCGTATGACTTCCCCATTCAACATCGAGTTTTCGCAGATATGCAGCGCCAACGCGGCAAACTCCTCGGGTTTTCCGGCCCGTTTTGGAAACGGCACGCTGCTGCTATGGTCGTTGGGATTACCCCGCAGCACAGCTGCCGCCAGCGGCGTATCGAATACCCCCGGAGCAATCGTTACCACGCGAATCCCCAGCGGTGCCAGGTCGCGGGCCATGGGCAAGGTCATACCGATAACCGCCGCCTTGGTAGCAGAGTAGGCGGTCTGGCCGAAAGGGCCGTCCATTCCAGCGATCGATGCCACATTGATGAGCACACCGCGTTCATCGCCGACCAGCGTATCGAGATCACGCATGGCATGGGCACCCAGACGACAAATATTGAACGTGCCGGTCAAATTTACTGCAATTTGTCGCGTCAGAGCGTCCCGTGCCTGCGGCCCACCGCCGCGGGTGGCAATGCGCCCGGTAATATCTATGCCCGCGCAGTTGACCCATATGCGGGGCACACCCTGGGCTGCCGTTATCGCCGCCAGCGCTGTCAGCACAGAAGATTCATCTGCCACGTCACAGGCAATCGCCAGCGCGCCGCAATGTTGTGCTGTTTCCTGCGCCAATTGCAGATTACGGTCCAGTAATGCAACGCGCGCACCCTTGCTCGCAAATAATGCCACCACCGCTGCACCGAGCCCCGACGCGCCACCGGTAACGGCGACACTTAGTCCCTCAATATTCACGTCATCGACCTCGTCAGTTTCAGTCGCCCAGAATTTATTAAAGCCAATGCACGGGGCAACTCTCAGGTTCCCATGCGAATGGCGCCGTCGATGCGAATCATTTCGCCGTTGAGCATGGCGTTTTGACAAATGTGCAGCACCAACGCGCCAAACTCGAGGGGATTTCCCCAGCGCCTGGGAAAGGGCACGGTAGGGATAATCCGCTCTATCCAGTCTTGTGGAATACTGCTAGCCAGAGGTGTTTCAAACATGCCCGGCGCAATGGTCATCACGCGAATACCGAACGGCGCGAGATCCCGCGCCATCGGTAAGGTCATGCCCTGTACACCGGCCTTTGAGGCTGCATAGGCAACCTGGCCCAGCGGTCCGTCCTGGGCAACCACCGAAGCGATATTGATAATCACGCCACGCTCACCGTCGTCCGTAATCGGATCGACGCCGATCAGCCCCTGGGCTACCAGTCGAGCGACATTGAAGCTACCCGTTAAATTGACCCGAATCACCCGCTCAAAGTCGTCGAGAGGATGGGCGCCCTTGGCCCCGGCGGTGCGTACCGCCACGTCGATACCCGCCGCATTTAACAGGATACGCGGCGTGCCGAGGGTCTCGGTTACCTGCACCAACGCCGCCTCGACACCAGGGCCATCCACCACATCGCATTCAATGGCAATGCCGCCCAACTCGGCGGCTAACGCGGTGGCCAGTTCCAGATTGCGATCCAGCAATGCGCACTTAACCCCTGCCTGACTGAGTATGCGCGCCGCACCGGCGCCCAATCCCGACGCGCCGCCGGTAATAACCGCGCATTGACCAGCTACATTCATCGTCTGTTCCTTGCTATTGGAGGATGTTTAACCGCAGTTTGACTAACGACTGGTTGATAACATTGCCGGGCTGTCAGGGCGTACCGCCATCCAGGCGCAAAATAGCACCGGTACAAAAGCGCGATGCGTCGCTCACAAAATACAGCGCCGCACCTACGATTTCGTGCGGCTCACCGCCGCGACCCAATGCAAAACCTTTGGCCCGTTCCTGGAATTTCGGCATATCCCATGCCTGGCTGATATCGGTATAAAAAGCGCCACACATAATGGCGTTGACACGCACCTGCGGCCCGTAGGCCTGGGCCATCCCTTCGGTCATGGCGTTGAGGCCGGCCTTGGCGGCGGCGTAAGGCACAATATCGCCGCGCGGGCGTATGGCAGCGATACTACTGATATTCAATATGGTGCCGCCCGCACCTGCCATCATGCGCCTGGCGATTAAGGCGCTGAGCCGAAACGGGCCTTTGAGATTGACATCGATCACCTTGTCAAACAGTGCTTCGTCCACCTTGTCCAGCGATTCGTACAACGGCGACATACCGGCATTGTTCACCAGCACATCCACCCGCCCAAAACGCTGGTAAGCGGCATCCACCAGACCCTGTAACCGATCCCACTGCCCCACATGACAACCATAGGCCAATGCGGACACGCCGTAAGTGGCTTCTATTTCCGCAGCTAATATCTCGCAGTTCTCTAACTTACGACTGGCAATAATGACATCGGCACCGGCCGCCGCGCACGCGCGCACTATCTCCTTCCCCAGGCCGCGGCTACCGCCGGTAACCAGCACCACTTTGCCCGACAGATCAAATTCCTGGTTAATTTTCGTCATCGGATTACTTCCAGTTGCATCCAGTTTTCGCCCCACCCCAAACGCCACCGGTGACGTGCGCGTACACAGCGCACACGCGCGTTGCGGGATTCATACTCAAGCGGGGGAATGTCTGTCTGAACAGCCATTCGTCAACGATTGGCGCGTTTATTTACCAGCGGGTAACTTCCAGAAGTTTAGCCTAAGCGCTTTGCCACTGTCCACCGCCACACTCCACTTCCACAGTCCACAGTCACAGCTCCCGATCGGGCAATACCCATACTCAGGGCGCGTAACGCTCCCCGCTGGCGGCGCCGGGTGGAAAAAACTCGGCAATGGTTTTTATTTCATGCGCGTTTAAGGCAATTTCCGCAGCGGCAATATTGTCCTCCAGATGGCGGATACGGCGCGTGCCCGGAATCGGAATAATCTGATCCCCCTGGCCCAATAACCACGCCAACGCCAGCTGCGCTGGTGTACAGCCGCGCGCCGCCGCTAACGCCTTAATTTTTTCCGCCAATTTCAGATTACGCTCCAGATGACCGGGCATAAAGCGCGGGTTGGATTTGCGAAAATCGCCGTCACCAAATTCATCCGTAGTGCTCACCGTACCGGTGAGAAAACCCCTGCCCAGCGGACTAAAGGGTATAAAGGCGACATCCAGCTCGGCGCACACAGGCAACACTTCTGGCTCTGGATCGCGAGTCCATAGCGAATACTCACTCTGTAATGCCGCGATGGGATGCACCGCGTGAGCACGGCGAATCAATGCCGGATCGGCGGATGCTTCGGACAACCCGAGATAGCGAACTTTGCCGGCCTTTACCAAATCCGCCATGGCGCCAACGGTTTCTTCAATCGGCACGCGGTGATCTACCCGATGCTGGTAGTACAGATCAATGCACGCCACCCCAAGTCTGGCCAGGCTGCGATCACAGGCCTGTTTGACATACTCCGGCCGCCCGTCGATGTTAAACTCAAAGCCACCCTGCGGCCGTGGTGTAACCCCCGCGATACCAAACTTTGTGGCAAGGAATATCTGGTCGCGGTGTTGCGCAAACGCCTTGCCAAGCAGCTCTTCGTTGTGTCCGCGACCATAAACGTCGGCGGTATCAAAGAAGTTCAGGCCCAATGCAAGGGCGCGTTGCAACGTCGCAATGGATTCCTTTTCGTCCGCAGGACCGTAAAAGTTGGACATCGGCATACAGCCCAGCCCGATTGCCGACACCTTTTCGCCACTATTACCCAGGACGCGATACTGCATACCTTTCCCCTGCTGTGATTCCCCTGCTGTGATTCCCCTGCTGTGATTGGTTGCATTGTTAAGACGTCACATCGGAAGGATAGACAAAATAAACCGGCGATGCTGGAAAAAATAAAACCGCCATCCGTGGCGGCGCGCAAAAAATGAATATCCTCGATACCCGCGATAGGACAGTGTCCGTGTTGGAGCTATTTTTCCAGAACCTGTTTACCCAACTCTGGCTGCACAACTCTGGCTGCACAACTCTGGCTAGACAACTCAGGTTACCCGCGCTAGCTGCGCGGGGAACACTAAAAAGAGGGTATAGCATGATTTTGCCCGGATCAGACGGGAGCTAGTTGCGTTCTCAACACCTTGCCGGGCAGCACGCCCTTGATCGGATCGATCTGATCACAATTGTTTTGCCGCAGCAGAACCCCGTTCACGATAACCGATTCAATGCCGCTGGCCTGGGCTATCAGACGGTCCGCGCCCGCCGGAAAATCGTGCACTCGCTCCAGTTTACCCGCGCCCACGGTGGCCGGATCAAACACCACCACGTCCGCTGCGAGCCCGACTGCAAGTCGACCCCGATCGGGTATCTGACACACATCCGCAACCCGGGCCGTCAACATCCAGATAGCGTATTCGAGATCAAATATTTTTTTCTCGCGAACCCAATGACCGAGTAAATACGTTGAGTAACAGGCGTCGCACAACTGACTGGCGTGAGCACCACCGTCGGACAGACCCAGCACCACATTGGGATCCTTGAGCATTTTTTCTACTTCGTCTTCGTCGTAATTCGCAACCGGCATGCGTGTGCGCAGCCCGAGATTACTCTCCAGCGCCAGGTCGAGCATCAAATCCACCGGGTGCATTTCGCGTTGCTCTGCGAGTTCAAACAGTAATTGTTCCTCCAATGACGGATCCGGGGGGTAAAAGGAAATAACGGTTTTTGACCACCCGCCCAGCACCCTCGATTCTCCAGCGTCGATTGCGGCCTTGAACCCCGCGCGAAACTGTGGATCCCGATAAATGTTCTTGCGTCCCTCCTGATCGGCTGCGGATACCTGTTTGAATACATTCAGGCTTTCAAACAGAAAGGGAGCCTTAAATGTCATTTCAAAACTGAGGGCACGTGGGGTTACCTGGGGGAACACACGGGCACCGGCTGCGGCCAATTCTGCGGATTTCTGTAACTGCTGATTATGGTCGCCACCGCCCAGAGACGCGCCCTGCAGCAGCGCCGTCCAGGTGACATTGCAATTAGCTACTTGCGCCATTTCCGCAAATTGGTCGTGCAACACATCGCCGCCGATGGTCGACTGAATAATGCCTCTTCCCTCGGTGCCGATAACTCGGGCTATCTCCAGTGTTTCGGTCTGATAATCCGCGAGCCGACTGGGCACCGGTTTGCCACCCGCACCGACGTGGGTCGGCGACTTGGACGACGCAAACCCCAGTGCACCGGCACGCAATGCCTCACGGACGATGTCGCACATTTGTCTAACTTCATCCACAGTTGCAGCGCGTTCTGTGGCGTCCGCACCCATCACATAAAGACGCACCGGCGTGTGGCCGATAAGTACGCCGACATTGACACCAACACCCCTCTTTTCCAGGGTGTCCATGTATTGGGGAAATGTTTCAAACGGCCAGTCCTCGCCGAGCCCGGCAGCAAGCGCACTGGCGTCCATACCTTCGACATTTTCCAATGTCCGAATAATCGTGTCGCGATCTTTGGGTCGCACCGGCGCTATACCAAACCCGCAGTTTCCGAGCACCACGGTGGTAATGCCGTGCCATGGGGAGATGCTCATCATACGGTCCCATATCACCTGGGCGTCGTAATGGGTGTGGCAGTCTACAAAACCTGGACAGACAATTTTTCCGGTAGCATCAATCACTCTGGCGGCATCGCCCGGCGCCGCGCCAATGGCAATCACCCGGCCGTCTTTAATACCAACCTCCCCCTTAAAACGGGGCTGGTTAGTGCCGTCGATGATGGTGCCGCCAGTTATTTTAATATCGTACGTCATTGCCCCGTAACCTCCGCCAGCGTACAACCTCCGGCTACATTCCCCGCGCTCTGGAAAAAAACAGTCTATGCCGCCAGTTTATCCAGGGGCAAATCGTAACATTCGATAATATTGTCGCGCATAATCCAGCGCGTCTGTTCCGACGTCAAACCACCGCCGTGTTGCACCAACAACTCCTGAGACCAGGGCCAGGTAGAATCGCTGTGCGGAAACTCATTAGCCCAAACGAGCTTTCTGGGGTTCATCAAATTGGCGACATTAAACGCAACCCAGTCGTCCTGAAACGTCAACCACACATGATCGCTGATGTATTCGCTGGGTTTTTTATCGAGGTTTTTAGCCCCGCCCAGCCACAGCCCGTGACGCTCGTAAGCGTGGTCCATGCGATAGGCGTAGTGAGGCAACCAGCCGGCATCGGCCTCGGCGGCAATAAATTTTAATTTCGGGTGTCGCTGAAACACACCACCCAGCGTGAACAGGCCAATCACGTCCTGTACGCCGCGGATAATATTCATGAAACCATTGATCTTGCTGCCACGAGCATTGGTGAAAATGGAATTCACGTCTGCGCCTTTGGCGGTCAGAATGTGAAACGACAGAGGCAGATTCAGCTCCACCGCGCACTCCCACAGCGCGTCGTACATGGGGTGATCGTAGTCTTCTTGCTGAGGATTACCCGGCATCATAATACCGACGAAGCCCTTGGTTTTGGCGTCCTCGAGATCTTTTATGGCGGAATCCACGGATTCGCAGGATGTTTGTCCAAGGCCAAATAAACGACCTTCCGGTGCATCCGCGACATAGCGCGCTAACCACTCGTTATAGGCGCGAAAACACGCGGTTTTATACGCAAAATCGGGGTGATTACACAGCGCCATGCCGACAGAGGGGTAGAGAATTTCCGCGGCGATACCGTCTCGATCCTGATCTGCCACGCGATATTTGGCGTCCCATCCACTGCGATGCAGATCGCTGAACTTGGCGTTTTGGGTGCGCCCCGCCAATTGCTCGGCATTCAATCCGGCCGCCGCCACCAACCCCAGGGGAATCGTGGACGTCATGCCGGGAATCACATAAATGTCGTTGCCGGCGGCGTCCGTTTGAATGCCTGGCGCACGGTCCCGATATTTAGGGTCGATAAAATCACTGTAACAATTACCCGGCTCAACGATATGGGAATCGGCGGAAATACATCCAAAATCCAGACTCATGGTCTTGCTCCTGTAGTTTGCCAGCAGTACACAAAAATGGGCGTGCGGGATTTTCTTTTTGCGTTTTTCTCTCCGCGTCTATCTCTCAGCGTGGGTGGCCGACGCAGGGAGAACTCGACTTCTAACCGGATACTACCATATAGAATATAATACTACCAATGGGATTTTTATGTTACCAAACGTTAACTTTACACCGCTTGAGACCGTGCCGTGGGCGAACACAGGTGCTATCAAACCCGATCCTTCCCAGAGCAATTATTTGCCTGAATTTACTACCCCACGGCCACACCGCGACACCGCATCTACAGCGTCACATCCGCCTGAGCACCGGCCTCGCGCAGCGCCTCGCAGTTATCGGCCCAATCATACCCGGCGCGAATACGTGCGAATCTTTCGTCGACGTAGCGACGCATCCCCGGATCGGTAAAGATATAGGGTTGGTTAGCCAAGATTGCCTCCAGCACTTCCTGCCCCACGATATTGGGATCAATCCCTCTGGCCAGCATCTCAACCATCTCTTCGGACCTGGAGTCCGTAGCGCCACCGTACTCGACAGGCCGATTGCGTGCCGAAGTCGCCAGGTTAGTAGCCACCACGCCAGGGCACAGCACCGAGACACCGATGTTGCTGTCCCGACGTTCCGCCATCAGAGTTTCGGTTATCGCAACCACCGCGTATTTCGACGCATTGTAGGCACCCAGTTCCGGCCAGCAAAACAGACCTGCCATGGAGGCTGTGTTAACCACATGTCCACTTTCCCCATGGGCGTCCATGAGTGGCAAAAACGCCTGTAGCCCATACACTACACCCCACATGTTGACGTCAACGGTCCAGCGCCAGTTTTTTATACTGGTCGCTTCGCTGCGCCCACTGGCACCCACGCCCGCGTTGTTACACAGGATATGTACTGCACCAAATCGGGCGACGGTGGCCTGCGCTGCCGCAAGCATTGCCTCGCGATTGGTCACGTCCACGGTGATGCCGTCCACATCCCGACCGAGCGCCTGTAACTCATTGACCACCTTGGTCAACGGGCCCTGCTCAATATCTGCCAGCATCACCCTGGCGCCAGCGGCGGAGAACGCCCGGGCCATACCCAGACCCATACCACTGGCTGCCCCGGTAATAAACGCGACTTTTTGTTTAACGTCTTGCACAATAAATCCCCCTGTTGTCGTTCTGTGAATTTTAAATTTATCGTTGGGCGCGCCCGTTCAGAGTGGCTCGGGCACAACCGCAGCCGGGGGTCGCTCCGGTCGTCGGGGTGCCGCTATCCACAGTAACCAGGGCGCGATTACAGCCAAACTGGCAGCCAGCACCAGCATCGGCGCGTAGTTACCAAACAAATCGTGTAACGCGCCACCCAACCAGGCGCCAGTCGCACCGCCGAGGGAAGAAAATACCGAAATGGTGCCAAATATGGTCGGAAAACGCGGGCCCGCAAACATATCCCGCGCGACCGCCGGAATCAGTGGTGCATGCACCGAGTAACCCAACCCAACCAAAACAGCAAACACCAGGGGCATCCACAACCCCGGCACCCAGGCCACCAACGTCAGCGCCACGACCGATAAAAACACACAGGCCAAACCGAGCGTATAGGTGGGTTCCCGTCCCAGGCGATCGGACAGCGTCCCCCATATAATTTTTGCCGGCACACTAACAAAACCGATCAGACCGCCAATCATGGACGCCAGCATTTTATCGACGCTCTGATCCACCATAAAAGCAAACTGATGCATCAGCAACATTTGCGATATGGTCGCCCCGGTAAAAAACGCCAGTGCCACAAATCTAAATCCCCGCGAACGCACTGCACTGCTTACTGTCCAGTCATTGGCTGTGACGTCTGTGGTGCTCGAATCAGCCTTCGGTGCCGTGCTCTCCCCCGCCTGATTCTTACTCGGTAGTACGCGGGGATCGTGTAACACGTACACCGCAATTGGTGTAACCACCACCAGCACCAGTAACGCCAGTACCAGAAAGGCCACGCGCCAACCGTAAGTTTCGATTAACAGGTTAACCAGCGGCACCAGCCCGAGAATACCAACACCGATACCGGCGGTAACAATGCCGAGCGCGGAACCAATTTTGTGTGGAAACCATTTACCCATCAACACCACGGTCGGCACCCAGCCACAGGCGCCCAGACCAATTGCAGTAATCACACCGAAACCGAGATACAGCTGCCACCAGTTAGTAATCTGCGACGTTATAACCAGGCCCACGGTCATAAGCAGTGCGCCAGCCACAATCAGACGCCGCGCGCCAAACCGCTCCACCAGGCGCCCCGCTACTGGGCCGAAAAATCCGTGGACAAGGATAAACACCGACATGGCGCCGGCCGTCACCGAGCGCGACCAACCAAATTCTTCAATCAGTGCGACCAGAAAAACGGCGTAGGAATACCAGATGCCATACAACAATCCGAGGCAAACAAACAACGCCGCGACTATGTGCATACCGGGCTGGCGAAAAAAATTACCTGACAAAAAACTCTCCAATGATTATTGAGCTACCCCCGCGGAATAACTTTGCTGGCGTTGCCAGAATGCTATTTATTTACGGATTGCTATGGCGTTTGGCGGATCTTAGCGGCCTGGCTTTCAGCGCCTGACAGGCCTCTGGCGCAATTGATGACAACGTCAAAAAGCGCCTGGCATCAACACCGCAGCAAGTTATTACGTCCACGGAATTTCTTTACCTTCAGTCCTCGAGGCGGAAAATTATTTTCAACTCCACTACGTAATCTTTAATTTCGCCTTTTTCAACCGTAGCGCTTTCCTGCACTACCTCTACCGCCTCAATGCCACGCAAGGTCTGGCTGGCCCGCCGCACGCCTTTTTCTAAAGCGTCCTGCCAACTTTTTGGCGACGTTGCGGTGATCGTTGATACGCTGGAAACAGTCATGATATTGCTCCACACATAAAAAACCCTGTAAATCCCCGGCCAACTCATCTACTGCTCTACTACGATAGCCGCGTTTTACCCATTCAACAGCCATCGATCCAAAAAAATATCTCGCCCCAAAACAATATTTCGCCCCAAAACATTGCGCGCGACTACCAATGCAGCTTTTCCGGCAATGCCATGGCAAAACGCAATTGTACCCGGGCCCGATATTGAATCTCGCCCTGTATCGAAAAACCGACAGATTTACTCAGCACTTCGACGCCGCGCACGCCACGCAGGGTTTTATTGGCACGCTTGAGAACACTCGCAATGGCATCTTCAAACGAAACCGAGGAGGTACCAATCAGCTCATTGGCCTTGGATAACAGCATAGTCTCAACTCCTGAATTGTATGCCGCGCTAGTGCACAACCTTGAACTCGGGTTTACTTGCTACACCGGCTCGGGAATCGATGTCAGCGTATAATGCAGTCGCCCGCCCTGTTCCTCCCAGGCCACATGACCACCTTCTTCCAGCATATCCAGGTGCCCCATAATCTCTGATATAACCGGATACAACTGATCCTGCCACACTTTGGGGAAGAGTTTTTTGCCCACCTCCAGCGGCGTCATCGCGCCATGCTCGCTCAAAATGCGGGAGATCTTCAATAATCGCCTTTCGGTGGACAAGCGGTAGGAGGCGATCAGCTCCAGATGGTCGTGAAAGACATCCCCGTGGCTGGGGTAAATCGATTTTGCCGCATACGGTTTGATTTTATCTGCCGACTGATAATACTGAATCAGAGTGCGGGTGCGCGTCATTCCGGACGACGCTGGGATATCCAGCAGACATACTGGCGTGATGTCCGGTAACAGATGGTCGCCAGAAAACATTTGCCGTGTCTGTTCCTGCCAAAAAATCAGTTCCTCGGGACAATGGCCCGGGGTATGCACCGCCGTAAGGTCAAACCCTTCTATCGGCACCGTCTCGCCGTCACACAACAGGTGGTCGAACTCGCAAGGGGTCATTAGCTTTTGAATATAGTCCCGGTAGCTATAGGCCCGATCGTAATCCTCCGGCGTAAACCCGAGGGTTCCGAGAAAATATCGTTCCTCCGCTTCCCGTTCCGCGCTCGGCACATAGCGACCGAGAGTCAGGTTAATCGCCTCGTGGGCCCATACCTGGCACCCGGACACCGCGCGAATGCGTCCAGCCTGACCATAGTGATCCGTATGCCCGTGGGTGAGTAACAGCAGGGTAATATCTTCGATGCCAAAGCCGAAGTCGCTCAAGCCCGCAGCTAATGTTTGCCACGCCTCCTCCGAACCGATACCCGTATCGATCAGCACCAGCTGACGCGAATTTTTTTCCGGCAAAATCACGTAACTATTGATATCGCCCACGCCAAAACCCGTGGCGGTGGGAATCCGTACCACGCGTCCGAACTGCTTGACGCCAATCTGTTCTGCCATGCTGTGTCTCTGATTACTGGCTAATCTGCGTCCCGCGAACTCTCGTCGGTGTGCTAGATCCTTGCCGACTAAAACTCAATCTTTGCGGTCGCGGTCTGTCACTAGAATAGCTGTTTCAGGCTGGTAATACTGCGGGTATTCCTCCTTAACAACCGCGCCGCTACGGGCCCAACTATAACAACCGTCAAGCATAAAGGGTATGGAATCGGCTTGTTGCTCCGGGGCTTCGCCTGAAGCTGGCGCGACATCGCCCATTAACTGCTGCGCATAATCGGACGCCATGGTTTGAAAAGTGACGGTGGCAATCGGATGCAGTAGTTCCATGATATGGGTACAACCCTCGACACCGCCCACCGCAGCACGAACCTTGCGACTCCAGCCCTTACCAATCTGTAAACCGATGAGTCGCCGAAAATTAGGTAACACCTCGGAACAGGTTGCATAGGGCCGGGCATCCATCCCAACGGCAACATCGCGAATCACCAGATGGCGATCCAGGGTCAGGCGCAGGGACATATCGTGCACCGGCTGTCCCGCGGCAACCGTACCGCGCAACCGATTCTGATAGGAATAGGTTTTGCTATCCACAATGTGGGCCTCGATATCCCACAAACCATCGTCCCGATAATACCCCGCCAGATTAATTCGACGGCTGTGCAAATGTTGGCGAGCGACTGGGAACGGCAGTGGCACGGACTCTCTCCTGTTCAGAAGTTTACTTGAGGTTAGTGCACTAGACGTTAGTAGCGCAGTCGATAACGATCGCCATCGGCGACAATATACCCCGCCGTCGGCGGAGAAAAATGCGTACCGATAATAAGTACTGATGTATCCGCGTAGCGGGCGTAAAAATCCCAACGCGTCTGGCGCGCCTGAGGTGCGTCGTAATCCGCGAAACAGGACCAGTCCGGTTGCGCCATCTGACACGGGTGGTGAGTCATATCACCGGTAATCACCGCCTCCTGCCCCTGTGATGAAATATGCACACTAATATGACCCGCAGTGTGTCCCGGCGTCGATTCAAACCAGATTTCTTCGTTAAGCTGGTGATCGCTCTCTACCAGATCGGCCAAACCGGCATCAATAATTGGCTGTACTGAATCCTGAATGACCGGGCCAAACTGCACTTCACCCGGCGACTCGCGCCAGCTCTCCCATTCGGCACGGCCAAACAAATAACGCGCGTTGGGAAACGTCGGCACCCACTGACCGCCGACCAACATCGTGTTCCAGCCGACATGGTCCACATGTAAGTGCGTGCAAACCACATAGTCTATGGTCTCCCGCGCAAAACCGGCTGCGGCAAGATCCCGTAAAAAAGGCCCGCTGCGCATGGCCCACGCCGCCGTGGTGCGCTGCTTGTCGTTGCCAAGACAGGTATCTACCAGAATACGCTTACCACGGCTTTCTACCACCAGTGCGTGGATACTCATATTCAACCATCCCTGTTCGGTAATAAAATCGGGCGCCAGCCAGGGTATCGCTAACAGCCGCTCAGCGGTGGCATCCGGCAGCACAAACTTACCGGGAACAGGAGCATCCTCCTCCACTATCTTGCTGATTTTTACATCGCCGATCTGCCAGTCGGGCATCCCCCACCTCGTTTTCAGTAATCACCCATATCGCAATATTTGCGACTATGCGTTGCGAATAGTTACGCCACCGTCCACCGGCAAGGCCGTACCTGTAATAAACGACGCAGCCGGCAATGCGAAATTCAATGTCGCGTGGGCCACTTCTTCCGGCTCGCCATAGCGCCGCAACGCCGCGCGTCGCCGCGCGAACGTGGCCTTGTCCTGTTCTGGAATTCGCGCGGTCAGCGCCGTGTTAATAGGCCCCGGACACACACAATTTACGGTAATTCCCTCTTTGCCCAGCTCTACCGCCAGCGCGCGCGTGAGTCCAATTACGCCGTGTTTGGCAGCCGTATAGGTACTGACGCCCGGGGTCGCACCCAGACCTTCCGTTGAAGAAATATTGATAATTCGCGGGTGGGCGGCGCACCGTAGCATGGGCAGGGATGCCCGTACCAGTCGCATATGCGCGGTTAACAACACCTCCATGCCCAGCGCCCAGTGACGCTCGAAATCCTCATCGTCAATGGCCACCCGCACGCTAATACCCGCGTTGTTGACCAGAATATCCAGCCCACCAAATTGCTCGCCGATGGCGTGGGTCACCGCCTTAATTTGCTGTTCGTCACCCACATCCAGCGGCCAGGCCCGAGCCTCACCACCTGCGGAGGTAATCTCATCCGCAACTGCCTGAACCCCCGCACCGTCGCGATCGCTCAGCGCCACCCTGGCACCCTCGTCCGCAAACAGCAAAGCAGTGGCCCGACCCATACCGCTGGCAGCGCCGGTGATATGTACGATACTGCCCGCCACCGAGCGACTTAATTTACTCAAACGTGCCATATTTGTACCCCGTGGACGATGGATTATCAGTGTGCGACCACCGCTTCGTGGCCGGCAGTATTTAAGGACAAGGTGGCGCTCATCAAGTCGCGATGCTATTACACTGTTTTGCGGCACATATCCTGCGACAGGGCGACAAAAACTGTATCTCGCACTTGCGCAGCAAAAATTATGCAACTGCCACCAGCTTACCCACGGTGGTCGCTTGCAGTTGCGGCAGACACTTCTGTGCAAACAATTGCATCTGACGTTTGGCGATATCGTAGGGCAATCCTGCATAGGAAAAGGACACATTAAATGTCACCGGGCCAGCCAGTCGCTGAATTTCGTTCATTTGTTCGATACAGTCACGGGGCGTACCAAATATCTGGTTGTTAACGTACAGGCTTTCCATAGATGCCGGGCTGCGGTCGCGCATCATGCCCGCCGATTTTTCGTAGAATTCGTAGCCTTTCACGCCTTTAAAGTGCGTCCCGTCCATCTCGTAATGGGCGAGCGCGGACAGCCAGTAATCCGCCATATATTTTTGCGCCAGTTCCCGCGCGCGATCGCCGTCTTCATCCACCATCACAAATACATTGGCAATCACAGGCGGCGCTTCGCGGTGGTGTTTTTCGCGAAAGGCAGCGCGATACATGTGACAGTCCTTGGCGCGGGACTTCCAGGGAGAAATCGCAAACACCATCATGCCCAGCCCCCAGTCGGCGATAAATTGTGCGGTTTCCGGGGACTGGCAAGTGACGTAAGTACGATCCAGATAGGACCCCAGCGGAGCGGGGCGAATCGGCCGATCCACCTGGCTAAAATGCTTGCCCGTGTGGGCTTTGGCCTGTCCGGTTTCCAGCATATCCAGAATCATGGCTGACGACTCTTCAAAGAGTTCCCGGGAGTCGTTCATGTTTACGCCAAAACCGTCGTACTCCACCCGGCCGATGCCCCGTCCGATACCCAGCAATACGCGACGATCCGACAGGTTATCCAGCATGGCCACGTCGGTGGCGATGCGCAGCGGATCCTTGTGCCAGGGAATGATGATCGCACCGGTGCCCAATTTGATGGTACGGGTTTTACCCGCCAGGTAAGACAACATTTCAAGCGGATTCGGGCACAGGGTATAGTCGGTAAAATGATGCTCAACGGCCCACACCGAATTAAAGCCCAACGGCTCGGCCAATTCGGCGATCTCCAGTTCGCGCTTGTATACCTGGTAATCATCGAGCGGTTGATTAGAGTGATTTTGAAACAACATCAAAACGCCAATATCCATTATCGTTTCCCCAGGGGTACGATTATGCGTTGCAGTTACCGTAGTTTTACATAATTTACCATTCGGTAACAAATCAAGTTATTATTGACCGAGCGGCGGGTATCGGGCTAGAGGCAAAGCAAGACGAACCGTCCGGGAGCCGCCGAGTAATGCGCCCGTGCAGGTTAGACGGAGTACGCAGCTCGCAGCCCGCCCCGCGTGACGGCTGTATAGCTGACCGTTTATATTAACCGCGCTACGGCGTTTCGATATTTGTCCGTTACTGCTCCGCGTAGGCGGAACTTTGTTTACCCCAACCACAAACTGTAAGGAACATTTCTCATGGCAGATCTCAAAGGTAAAGTCGCTTTAATCACCGGCGCCGCCCGCGGCCAGGGGGCCGCAGAAGCTAAACTGTTCGCCGCACGTGGTGCCAAAGTCATGTTGTGTGACGTGCTAGATAAAGAAGGCAAAAAGCTGGCGGAGAAAATAGGTAAGGCGGCGGCTTACATGTCCCTCGATGTTACCGACGAGGCTGCCTGGGCCGAGGTGGTAAAACAAACCGTGAAAAAATTTGGCAAACTGAATGTATTAGTCAACAATGCTGGCATTATTACGCCAGTGGTACCGATTGCGGATACGTCGACCGACGACTACATGCGCGTGATCAATGTCAATCAGCTCGGCGTTTTTCTGGGTATGCGTAGTGTGGTGGCAGCCATGAAAAAAGCGGGCGGCGGATCGATCGTCAATATTTCTTCCATCGACGGACTAACCGGCATGTACGGTGCAGCCGCTTACGTAGCCAGTAAATTTGCGGTACGCGGCATGACCAAAGTTGCCGCCCTGGAACTGGGTCGCTATAACATTCGCGTCAACTCCATTCATCCCGGCGGCGTGGCCACCAAAATACTGGACGATATAGGCCTGTCGGCAAACCAGGGGGCGGCCGCATTTAAAGCGGTTCCACTGGGGCGTATTGGGCGTCCCGAGGAAATGGCCAACCTGGCGGCCTATCTGGCATCCGACGACAGCTCCTACTCCACCGGCTCGGAGTTTGTGGCCGACGGCGGTATGACCGCAGGCTTTTCTCTCGAAGCCAAATAGTCTATGGGGCGCGCCCGGCACTGAATCCTTGCGTTGAACTGCGGACAAACAAAAAAGGATGCCTCTCGGCATCCTTTTTTTTGCATGGGAGTTTTTGACCCACGCCGCACCGGCACTCGACTATCAGGGCAAATTGAGTTTTTCCAACGCCGCCCGGTCGCACACCGCGGTCCTTTTTGCGCCCGCCGCCAGCTTGACTGACCCAGGTTTGCGTTCAAACGGCCCCGGCAAGTCTATTTCACCGGCAAAACGGCGCAGCTCCGGCAGTACCTCCTTGCCCAGAAGTTCGACGCTACGCAAGCGATCCTTGTCGCTGACATTACCCTGCACGGCGAAACAGGTGAACACACCAGGGCGAATCACCGACAGAATATCCTTAATTTTTTTACTGACCGTCTCTGGACTACCCACCACCACCTGCATAGTTTCCTGTACCTTTTCGTAACCTTTGATGAGTTTTGCGCGCAATTCATCAAAGGCACTGGCATTCCAGGTGTCGTCTTTGCTCGCCATCATTTTTTCTCTACTGACGCCCAGCCAGCTGCCGCCAGGCAGTTGCGCCAGCATACGAATCGCCGCTTTGGAATTGTACCCGGGCGGCAACGTGTGCTCCGGACGAGAGAAGGAGTTTTGTCCACCACCGTAGATAAAACCTTTGCCCAATTCCTGCGCTTTCTCGTCGGTGTCGGCCACAAAAACCGGCAACAAATAGCCAAAGTTTTCCGGCCCCGCCTGATAACCCAGCTCGGCAGCCTTGTCAGCGTACATATCCCACAGATCGCAGGTCGGCCCAAGCGCGGTGCCAAGCCCCAGATAAGGGTAGCGCTTCTCCGCGCACCACAGCACGGTTTCCGGACTCAGCACGCCGGGTATCCACTGCTGTGGATACGGATCCTGATAAGGACGAATCCACGGATTTACGTGGCGATAGTGGAAGTGTTTGCCCTCGTAGCGCCAGGGTCCATCTTTGGTCCAGGCATCGAGAATAAACTGGTGTGCTTCATTAAACATTTCCCTGTTATAGGCCGGATTGGCGTTATTGAAAAACTGTTCGCTGCCCGCACCGCGCACCCAACCGGAAACCAGCCGACCCCGCGAGATGGTATCGATCGTGGCCAGCTCTTCGGCCATCCGCAAGGGGTGTTTAATCACTGGCAGCGGATTGCCAATCAACACAATTTTCACTTTCGACGTGATGCGCGCCAGGATTGCCGCCTCAACATTCATCACATTGCCAGAGCAAAACGGATTGCCATGGTGCTCGTTAATCGCCACCGCGTCAAAACCAACTTCCTCGCAATAACAGGCCTCGTCGAGATAAAAATTGTAATCGTGGGCAGACTTTTCGCGATCAAAGTATTTATTGGAAACGCCAAAAAATGCGCGATTCTCCAGAATCGGTTCCTCGGCAATGTAGCGCACGGGGCGCTCGGTAAAATGAGCAATTTGCATGAAATTATCCTCTGTAAATTCTTAACCCAGGAATTTTTTAACGGCGCCGACAAACGCCGCGCTGTCTTCGATTTCCGGGCGATGACCCGCGCCTTTGATACTCACTACCTGCGCCTGTGGCAACGCCTTTTTGTAACTGGTTATACAGCCCTGAGGAACAATTCTGTCCTGGTCGCCACGCACAAGAAGTGTCGGCAGGTTAATCGTGCGGGCACCGCGCAGCAGCTCCGGTAAACTGGGGTTAAACATGTACGGCTCCCAACCAATGCGTGCACTTTCCGCGCGCGCATCCTCGAACATCTCGAATTGCTCGGGCGTCATCTCGCCGCCATATATTTTGGAAAATTCCGTCGTCGTCGAAGCTGAATCCGCAACCGTAGAGCGCAGATAACTGCCGATGGTGACCCCAAACATCTCGGCTATTTCACCCTCGTCAGGCTTTATGCCCATCGGCGCAACCAGCGTCAGACTGGCCAGCATCTCAGGATTCGCCGCTGCCATCTCCGCCGCGACATAGCCCCCCGCAGAAAAACCCAGCACATCGACTTTACCAAGCTTCAGTTCGCGCACCACATTACCGTAAAACCCGGCAAGATCGCGATGCCGCCAGATCCAGTCCAGCTTCGGTGTTCTACCAAAGCCCGGCTGCAGTGGAATAATCAACTCGCGATGTTTCGCCAGCTCCTCATTCCAGGTCATCCAGCCGGTGTACCCCAACTCGTCGTGCAGAACCAATAATGGTTTACCAGCGCCGCCACGGATCATAACCAACTCCGTTCCGGCGACACTGAGCGTTTCTTCTTTCCAGGTAGCCAATGGTTTTTCCCCTACGCTAAAGTGAATATTAAGTAATAGCGAATGCGCCAGAGTGAAAGCAGGTTGTAAACAATCAGGGCCTAACTGCCCTCAATATCGCTTGTCCACCTTACAGAACCCCAAGCGCGCACAATCGCCCACTGATGAAATGACCGAATAAATCTGCCATCGCGGTGAACTGACGTCCCGATTCAAGCACAAATTTTTATCGGAGCGCAACAATTTCTACCAACGAGTAGTAGCTTACTACTTTTGGGTAAGTCGTCAATCATCGGACGATGATGTAAATCAACCACACTTGCCTGAGTTGCTTTTCCGAACCACAGCGCCTGCTCAAAATTTAACCTGCTGAATATCACGTTTATTTTGATGTTTTCCGGCGAACTTTTCGTGCGCCCCATGGCCATTCTCTTAACTGGCCGTTTTCTTAAAGAGTAACAACCGTACAATCAGTGGTCCACGGGACAGCCAACCACATCGTTCATTGCTTAGGTTCGGTATTGCCTGACTGAATCGCCAAGCCAGTTCCGGACGACCAGACCCGAATGTGGCTGCACAGGCTAAAGCCTGTGGCAAAACGGCCGACAACACCTGAGACATTCAGGGGACGGTGCCTAACGACGGTGAGGATGTCGGCCACCTGCAGTGCAGCGGGCCGCCAGGCATGGCCCTGGAGCAAACCACACCGATAGTAAGTTTGGTGGTACAGCGTACTTTTAGTCACCAGGGATTGTGCGCCATACCAGTGCCTCACACAAAACGGTTGCCAGCCCTTTTAGTTCCCAGTAGCGCGTATCTCAATTCTAGCGAATTAGCCAGGCTGTGTAGCACTCTGGAGCGGTGCGGAAAGAACATCTATCTGATATCCACTAACCGGTCGTGAATCCGTTTGAAGCGGCCTGTGAACACGCTCGCAAAACCCTCGGCGACATCCAGCGAAACCCGTCAGCTACTAAAAAACTTAACTTTCCCATTCGATAAACGTTATTATGTGCTACTAGCCACTGCTAGTAACTGTTAGTAGTAGATAATAGTAGACGGGTCGGGAGTGTGAGCACGCTGGTATCGCTATCTCGCCAGACAATTCCAACGGGCAATCTGACCCGGGCACACGTCTCCCTTGGTCAATTGCCTGACCCTGACCACGGTTACAGCCATCCAACGAGCCACAATTGAGGGATAGCTACTCAAGATGGATATTCAAGAATGTTAAAAATTATTTCTGGCCCGTCTAAACTCAGCGCACTGCTAACAAACCTCGGCGCACTGACAGTACTGCTACTGGTGCTATCGGGCTGTAGCGAAGAGTCCAGTGAAGGCGCGGGCGAGCAACAACCGGCCGTGCGCGCGACCCGCATTACTACCTTTGCAGCGCAAACCGCCGATGTAGAAATCACCGAACAGTCCGTTGGAGAACTGGAGAGCCTGGTGATTCCTCAGATTGCCGCGGAAGTCGAAGGCCGCATTGCACGCGTACTGATTGAAATTGGTGATTCGGTAACTGCTGGCCAGGTGCTGGCCGAACTGGAAATCACCGATTACCGTATTGCGGAACAGGCAGCCCAGGCCGACGTCGCACAGATCGAAGTATTGCGTGCCAATCAGCAACGCACCGTGAAGCGTTACCAGGATCTGGCTGTGGCCAAATCCATATCCATCGACCGCCTCGACGAAGTAACCGCGCAACTGGACGCCCTCGACCAACAACTGAAAGGTGCCAAAGCGCGCCTTGAGCAATCCCGTAGAGGCGTTAACAAGACCGCTATTACGTCGCGTTTTAATGGCGTGGTGGATCAGGAGCTAATCAGCCCCGGTGACTTCGTAAAGGTCGGCGCGCCCCTGTTCCGGGTCGCTAACGTCGATCGTCTGCGCGTACGCCTGCCATTGCCGGAAACATTGGCCGACCAGCTATCGCGTGGCCTGGAAATTCGCCTGACGTCGCCGTTGAACCCGGACGTAACAATCGCCAGTCAAATTCAGGAAATTCGACCCACAGTGGGCCTCAATAGCCGCGCCATCGACGTGGTGACTCAGATCGACAACCCCGGTAACTGGCGTCCCGGTGGCAGCGTCACGGGAATTATCGTCATTGGACGCCGGGCGGGCGCGGTCGTCGTTCCCAGTCAGTCCGTGGTACTGCGGCCAGCTGGCAATGTGGTCTATACAATTACCGATAATACCGCTCGGCAAAGAGTGGTCGAGGTTGGTCATCACATGGGTGAGCTGGTGGAAATAAGAGCGGGTATCTCGGCGGGGGAAATGGTGGCGGTTAATGGCGCCGGCTTCCTGACCGACGGCGCACCGGTGTCCATCACGGAACCGGTTGCACCATGACCCTGCCATCGCTGTCCATCAACCGTCACGTCCTGACAACCATGTTGTCGGCGGTGCTGGTATTGTTCGGCATCATTGGTTACCAGCGCATTGGTGTCGACCGCTTCCCCTACATTGAATTCCCCCTGGTGTCCGTTACCACGATTATGCCGGGCGCGAATCCGGACGTGGTCGACGCCTCAATCACCAACATTATCGAAAATGCTGTTAACAGCGTGCCTGGTATCGAACATATTGAATCGACTTCCACACCGGGCACTTCCAATGTGGTGGTGACATTCGATCTGGATAAAAATATCGAAGTGGCCTTTAACGAAATGCAGGCCAAGGTCAACCAGATACTCAGCCAGTTACCGGAAGATTCCGAACCGCCCGTTGTCGCCAAGGTTGAAATCGGCGCCTCGCCGATTATGTGGATTTCATTACAGGGCGATCGCACCCTGCAACAGCTCAACAGCTATGCCATCAACACCCTGAAGAAGAATCTGGAAACCGTCGATGGCATCGGCAATATACGTATCGGAGGGCGGCGCGAGCGCACCATACGCGTCAACCTGAAACCCGAGCGTATGGCCGCCCTCAATATCAGCGGCAGCGAGGTGGTGGCCGGCATCCGCAACGAGCATTTTATGATGCCCGGGGGATTTCTGGTCGGGGGCACCAACGAACACCTCATAAAACTCGATATGGAATACCACGACCCGCGCCAACTGGCGGATCTGGTTATTGCCCACCGCGACGGGGCGCCGCTGCGACTGCGTGATATCGCGGATGTGGAAGACGGCCTCGAAGACGCTCGCGGTTTAGCGCGGTTTAACGGCGAACCTACCGTCGGCCTCGGTCTAATCAAGATTGCCAACGCCAATACCGTCGCTATTATCGAAGAGGTCAGGCGACGCCTCGACGAGGAAATTGGACCACAGTTGCCACCGGGCATGAAGCTCACCATCTCGTCCGATGACTCGCTATTTGTGGTCGAGATGGTCGACGCATTGAAGGAACACCTGATTCTGGGCACGCTGTTGACGGCCCTGGTGGTGTGGATATTCCTGAAGAATATTCGTTCCACACTGATTATCGCTACCGCTGTACCCATATCCTTGCTGGGTGCCATGGCGGTCATTTATTTTATGGATATGACCCTGAACACCATGACCCTGCTGGGGCTGTTATTGCTGATTGGTGTCGTGGTGGACGATGCGATCGTCGTGCTCGAAAATATTTACCGACATCGAGAGTCGGTGGATAAGGATCCCATGAGCGCGGCTATCAATGGCACTGCGGAGGTGGTTTTCCCAGTCCTGGCGGCTACTCTCTCGCTGGTCTCTATATTCGTGCCGGTAATTTTTCTGGGCGGCGTAATGGGCCGCTTTTTTGAATCGTTCGCCGTGGTAGTCACCTTTGGTGTGCTCGCGTCCTGGTTCGTATCCATGACCTTAACACCCATGCTTTGTTCGCGCTTTTTACAGGTAGAAGAACACCAGTCGGGGGTCTATCTGTGGCTCGAACGGGGGTTTCGCGCGGTCGAATCGGGCTATAGCCGACTGCTGGGGCTAATTTTAAACTTCCGCTGGACTACAATCGGCATCACCGGGTTGATCGTCGTCGGCTGCTCGTTTTTTCTGATGGATATCGGCAAGGAATTTTCGCCCCAACAAGATGAAAGCCGTTTCCTGGTGATTGTAAAAACCCCCCTGGGGTCTGGTCTCGATTACACCGATGCCCGCCTTGCCGAAATCGAAACAATTCTCGCCAGCCACAATGACACCGTACAAAGCTACTTTACCGCCGTGGGTATCGGTACTCGGCAAATTAACGAGGCCATCGGCTTTGTGCGCATGGTGCCGCGGGAAGAGCGTACCCAAAGCCAACAGGAGTTACTGGCCGTGCTGGGACAGGAATTTGCTGCGCTGCCAGGAGTTCGCGCATTTCCCGCACCGGTACCCGTGGTTGGCGGTATGCGCGGAGAACCGTTGCAATTTGTTGTTACCGGCCCCAATCTGGACGAAGTTGCCCGATATTCCCACGAACTCCACACGCGGCTCAGCGCGGACCCAGGACTGGGTCGTGTTGATCTGGATCTGAATCTGGATTTACCCCAATACCAGCTCGAAGTAGACGCAGTGCGCGCCGCCGATCTGGGTTTTACTACCAGGGATGTTGCCAACGCAATCAACCTCATGATCGGTGGCGCGGATGTTGCCAAATATAATGACGACCCCGGTGACGGGGAGCGTTACGACGTGCGCGTAAAAGCAGCCGACGGCTCTTTTACGTCCGGAGATGACCTTAAAAGGATTTACCTGCGCCACCGCGACGGAGCCATGGTCAGAGCCGATACCATCGCGTCCTTTCGCGAAATTCTCGGGCCGGCGTCCATCGCGCGCTTTGACCTGCGTTATTCTGCCGCGTTCTACGCATCGCCTGTAATACCGCTGGGCGACGCTGTCAAACAAGTAGAGACATTGGCCAGGGAAATCATGCCGATTGGTTACGATGTTAAATTCAAGGGAGAAGCCGAAGAGTTTGGCAAAACCATGGACAATATTATATTTGCCTTTAGTCTGGCCTCGGTGCTGTTGTACATGGTGCTTGCCAGTCAGTTTAATTCCTTTCTACAGCCCCTGATTATTATGGTGGCACAACCGCTGGCCATGATTGGGGGTATTACCGCCCTGTGGCTGACCGGACATACCCTCAATGTGTACTCCATGATCGGGCTGGTGCTGCTGGTGGGTCTGGTGGCTAAAAATTCGATTTTACTGGTGGATATCACCAACCAGCATCGCCAGCGAGGCAGAACTATTCACCAGGCGTTGCGCGAGGCGTGCCCAATTCGCCTGCGCCCAGTGTTGATGACCTCTTTTACGGTGATTCTCGCCATGCTGCCCGCTGGACTGGGGCTCGGCGCTGGCGCCGAAACCAATGGGCCGCTGGCAGTGGCCGTGATTGGCGGCATGATCTCCTCGACACTACTAACGCTGGCGGTTGTGCCGCCGGTGTATTCTTTACTGGAAGGTTTTGTTGAATCGCGAAACGCCCGAAAATCTGTTTCGTAACCTGGCGTCCTCCTGTTTTTTTCACCTCGTTAACAGGCCCGGCAATTTAAACCACAGGCGCTAGCCGTACCAAAAACAGGCCTGACCCGATTGACACAGGATTGACTGCAACTGACGGTCAAAATCGACTGCCAAAAAAATTTGGCTACCGATTGAAAAACAGTAACGATATAAGGGAGAGAACCATGCGTTTTGACAGCGTCAACTATGAAAAAAACGGCACCACTGCCATCTTCAC